>CAJOPO010000093.1 GCA_905236315.1 uncultured Treponema sp. | reverse complement strand
TCCACAGATACAGACATTTAGTGGTTTCATAATGCACAAGTCTTTTACAAATCTAATAACCTGACTATCTGAAAGTTCATTAGGAATTCGATTATTTTCGCTACTATTATTATAACAATGTAAACATTTAAAATTACACTTATTTGTTATATCAAAAGCAACTTGCATTGGTCCACGAACAATTGCAGAATGTTTTTCCTGTATAGAAATCGCTTTTTTATTAGGCATTTTTTCCTCTTAATAATAAAATAACAAATAACCTATCTCACTACAAAATAGAAAATTGTTTCACAACATAGTATAGGGCTTTTTAAAGATATTATTGCTGGATTTAATATCCCTCTTTTTATCTAAAATTGCGAGATATTAAATCCTCTGCACAAATAAAATTATATGGAACAATATAAGTATATTAATTCATATAACACACATCCCTATGGTGTAATATCAATAGCACTAATTACTAATACAAGAACCACTGCTACAGCTACAGCTACCGCAACAGGTCCTATAGCCCATACAAATGCTCCCATTACAGAACTCATATCAGAGTCTCCTAAACATTCTACCGTAGGTGATTGATAATCCATTTTTTACCTCCAATGCCCTGAATTATAAAATACTATCGCCGATTGTCTAGGTCATAAAAAGTCTATACGAGGTCATAAAAAGTTCAAATAGAACTATTACCTTTTATGACCATTATGTTGTAAATATAATTTATCAGTACGGAGGGTTTAATACCCCGACGTTTGCATCGAATAAGGGTATTAAACCTAACTGCAATACCTTATAAGAACGATACCCAGTGTTGTAGCACAACTGCAGGCTCTGAGTCGGGATTTGTTCATTAATATTAATAAAAGTTATGTGATAACAAATGCGTTAAAATATTTCCAAGACCGTAAAGAGTTCTATAGATAAGATTGGTTCACAGATAGATTTGTTTAAAGTGTAATTAAGATAAAAACCGTGTATTCCCCCCGAATCTAATTCGGGGGGATTCGCTCCGAACAATGCTGTTGCAACATCGTTCGGAGTACAGAACACAAGTTATTACCTTGCGTCATATAGATTCCGAAACTAGTTCGGAATGATGATATATTGTAGCATAACCCTATTTTATATATTTATTAACAAAGCCCCATACCTTTATCCAATACAAAGCAGGATTAACAAATTGAGACTGGCAGTGAGCAGCGTCAGGGAACATATACCAGTCCTTTTCTTTTGCCGCACAGGCTGTGTAATTAGGAATAAGCATAGAAGATGGAACAAAATTATCGCTACCGCCATGCAAAAATAGAGTTGGCGTGCTAGATTTCTTTAACTGCTTTATAGAAGAAGCCTCCTTTAAGAAATAGCCTATCCTCATCTTGCAAAACAAGCTAGCAATGGGCAATATAGGATATATATTCATTTTTAAGCCATGAGTGCGAACATGAACGAACTCATCCCACACAGATGTATAACCACAATCAGTAACTGCACACTTTACATTGCTAGGTAAACTAAGACCTGTAAGCATCATAATTGTGGCAGCTCCCATGCTCTCTCCATGCAAAACAATGCTAGCAGTGCTATCAAGTTTTATCACTTCTTTTATCCAAAGCAATATATCTTGCTTATCAAGATAGCCCATACCAATATAACGTCCTTCACTCTTACCGTGCGCCCTGTTATCAGGAAGAACTACATTATAGCCTGCTTCATAATAGTTGCGTCCATAGTTTGCCATAGATTCAGGGTCGCCTGTATATCCATGAACACATATTGCCCACTTATTTGATTTTTGCTCTTGCATATAAAACACAGCGTGAAGTTTTAAGCCATCAAAACTCTTTATGCCCATCTCTTTCTTTGGGCTAGACTCCTGCCACTGTCTACCTAATGCCCTAAGCTCTGTTTCCTCCCCCACTGGTTTAGGTGGGTCAGAAGGCTTTGAATGAGATTTTCTCCAAGCAAAAGTCTTAGGAGCTAAAAAAGCATTTAATTCCACATTTGCTATAATTATCAAAGTAAGGATTGTTAATATTATAACACCCGCTACGCTTAACAGAACTATATCAGTTATTGGCATTAGGCAAACTCCCCTTATTTAAGTGTTGCTTTACAATCTTTTGCAAATCAGGGTCATCATTATGTAGGTTTATATTCATATAAGTGTATGGAATACCAATGCCTAGTGCATTGCATACATTGTTTATATTAATGTAAACATCATTTTTTGTAGCAATAAGGTCAGACTTATTAAACCACACACAGAATTTCATATTTACGCCATCATCACCAAAACCATCATAGAATATTGCAGGCGCAGGGTCAGAAATAACCGTTGGGCAGCGTTCTGGCACTTTTTTCATTTCCTCTAGCACTTTAGAAAGGTCTGCATCATAAGAAACAGGGAACTCAAACACAAAGCGTCTTACTGGGAAATGGCTAAAATTAGTAAGATTATTATTTATTACAGAACTACTTGGAATACGCACAAATTGATTATCCAAAGTGTGAATACTTATACTCAAAAGCCCTATGCTGTCTACAGTGCCACTTACTCCGTCTATGGAAATAAAGTCCCCAACTTGCAAAGCCTTTTCCGCAACTACTATCATACCGCTTATAAGATTAGATACGCTAGTCTGAGCTGCAAAACCTAATGCCACGCCTGCAATGCCAGCCGCTCCCCATATAGCAGTTAAATCTATGCCAAACAAGCCCAAAATATACATAACCACAAGGACATAAAAAGTATATTTTACAATCTTATTTATAAGTTGTGCCGTTGGAGCAGCAAGTTTACTTGTGGCCTTTTTTAATACAAAACGTTTTATAATTCTATAAACCGCATAAAAGATAATAAGCGTAACGATTGCAACAAACAAATGAAGAATATTAGCCCATGTAAAGTAAGCCTTTAATTCATCTAAATGCAATAATGCTCTTGCGTCATTAGCCATAACATCACCAACGGTCGAAATAGTTTCTGAAATTTCATTCGATTCTTCCATAAATAACCTCTATATTAAACCTATTCGGAAACCTCAGTTTCCGAATAGGTTACATTAAAATGCGATGTTTTAAGTCGCGCTATTACAGCAACTTAAAACTCGACACATGTTCGATAACAAAGTTATCGAACATGTCTATTATTTTATTAACTTTAAATAATCGCTATCACTCATAGATGAACTTTTTACAGCGTCTAAAATTGCCATAGAAACAGCCCTACTGCAAAGAGTACCCGCTATATTAGGGTCGCTTTTTACGCCCCCCATGCTTATAGCATACATGGTATCTCCATCTGCACTAGTACCAACTGGATTTATACTACGAGAAAGTCCTGCTCTAGTCATGGCAGCAATCTTGCATAATTCTTGCTGGCTAAAATCTCCGTTCATAATTACAGCACCTATTGTAGTATTAGTGCCTTCTTGTAGGGGATTTTTAGAAAGACTATACATTGCTTCTTCTGTACTTATAAAAGCCGTGCGCTTTTCGTTTAAGAGTCCTGCAACTTTTTTACCACTTTCAAAGTCGAAAATATCACCTAAGGCATTAACAATAACTACGGCAAGCACTTGTAAACTTCCTGCCTGCAAAGAAGCATAGCCAATGCCAGACTTTTGCGATTGCGCCATACCAAATAGTTTTCCAACAGATGCCCCAGTGCCACCTCCAATATTGCCACTTATTCTGTTATCATTTTCTGCATCCAAACAAGCATTGTAGCCCATCTGCGCGTCAGGACGTATGCTAGAAGAGCCTAGTCCTAAATCGAAAATGCACGATTGGGGCACAATGGGAACTGTAATATTTCCTAGATGATAGCCCATGCCTTTTTCTTCTAAATATTGCATAGCACCAGAGGAGGCTGCAAGTCCATAGGCTGAACCTCCAGAAAGAAGTAGTGCTGTAACATACTGCTTATATGCAAGAGGAGTAAATAGATAGCTTTCTCGTGCAGCAGGTCCACCACCGCTAATATCTATTCCGCATAGGGCTTTTTTGTCAAACACAATGGCAGTAACGCCCGTCATTACATTATAGTCTTGTGCGTTTCCTATTCTAAATCCTTTTAAGGTGTTTATATCTATTTTACTATATTCCATATTTTATCCAAAAGGGCATTTGCCACTTCAACTTTAGTCATTATAGGCAACTGTTCTTGCTCTTTCTCTGTAATAATTGTTACAACGTTTGTATCTTTTTCAAAACCAGCTCCCTGTGTAAACAAATTGTTAGCAACTATCATATCCAGATTCTTTTTCTTTAATTTTGAAAGAGAGTTTTCTATTAAGTTCTCTGTTTCCATACTAAAACCACATAAAAACTGCCCCTCCTTTTTGTGCTGCCCTAAAAATGCTAAAATGTCTTCCGTTCGCTCTAGTTCAATGCTATAGTTGCCTTGCGATTTTTTTATCTTTTGTTCGCTCACGTGTACAGGTCTATAATCAGCTACGGCAGCCGCTTTTATTATAATATCCTGTGTGCTAAAGGATTCTTTTACAGTCTTTGCCATATCTTTTGCACTTATGACATTAATGGTATTTACAAAAGGCGGAGGTGATAGGCTCACTTTGCCAGAAACAAGCGTAACCTTAGCACCCCTAAGAGCCGCTGCATAAGCAATGGCATAGCCCATCTTACCTGAAGAATGATTTGTTAAAAAACGAACTGGGTCTAAAGCCTCTTGGGTTGGACCTGCAGTAACAAGGATATTTTTTGCCACAAAATCTTTTTTGCTAACAGCATATTCTATATAAGAAAAAATTGTTTCTACCTTAGCTAGTTTTCCCTTACCATTAGAACCGCAAGCAAGATGACCGCTTTCTGCCTCAATTATAGTCATTCCATAAGAAGCGCATTTTTTTATGTTGTCCTGTGTTATAGGATTTTCGTACATACGTGTATTCATTGCAGGAGCAAGAATCTTAGGGCAGGTGCAAGCGAGAAAAGTAGTTGTCAGCATATCATCTGCAATGCCGTTTGCACATTTTGCAATTATATTAGCAGTGGCAGGGGCTAAAACAAAGCAGTCAGCACGCTCTGCTAAAGAAATATGACCTATTTTATATTCAAAATTGCGGTCAAAGGTATCTATAATACATTTTGTGTGAATAAGACTTTCAAAAGTAAGTGGATGAACAAAGTTAGTTGCATCTTGTGTCATTAAAACTTGCACTTGTGCTCCTGCTTTTATAAGCATACTAGCAAGTTCACAAGCCTTATACGCTGCAATGCTTGCACTAACACCAAGAATGATAAACTTTCCTTCTAAGGTTGACATAGCATTATTTTATTCAAAGCAAGCAATAAGGGCAAGGGGGATTAGAAAGAATTCAGTTAAGGGAGTCTCTAAAAACTTCAGTTTTTAGAGGCAACTTTGAAAATGCGATGTTGTAAGTCGCGCTATTATAGCGACTTACAAC
>CAJOPO010000092.1 GCA_905236315.1 uncultured Treponema sp. | reverse complement strand
TATAGTAAATATGGAATTTGGTGTTGCTACAATATGCTATGTTCGAGGAGACTGCATTTCGTTATTCAGAACTTGATTCGGAATCTATACACATACCACATACCGATGTGTACACCATCGGTTATTGTTGTAAATAGCATACTTTTCGTAAAAACACTGGAATTTTTATGCTATGACTCATCATAAATTGTATTTGACAGTGGGGTATGAAAATATTAGCTTTTTTATAAGAAGTTTACGACTGTACACCTCAGAAATTTAGGAAAGATTAAATGACAAAAACAACTTTAAATGTGTTAGTTATAGGGGGAACTAGTGGAATTGGCTCTAAGGTTGCCCTTATGTTACAAGAAAAGGGGCATAAGGTAACGGTTACAGGGCGCAATAGTTCATCTGTTCCTTCAAAAATGAATTTTATTTATTATGATTTACAAGAGTGCCCTGTAGACGCTATAGGTGGCCATCCCATAGCAAAGGCACTTTGTGAGTGTGATGTTTTATGTGTATGCACAGGCCCCTTCATTCAAAAAGAAATGCACCTTATGAGTCCTTCTGAGTGGGCTTTTATGGCACTGGGAAATTATGCACTTTATGGGGCTGCCGTTAGCATGGCTCTTCCAAAGATGATGGAGAAGCATTTTGGGCGCATAGTGCTTTTTGGGGGAACAAGAACGGAAAGCATACGGTCTTATAAAACTAATGCTGCTTATGCTGGGGCAAAGACAGGTATTTCTGTAATTGTAAAGTCCGTAGCCTCTTGTTATGCTCAGTATGGAATTACTTGTAACGCCATAATGCCAGGCTTTACACATGATGCTCCTATAAATACTTCTATAATAGAAGAAGAAAGACTAGCTTTTCATACTTTATATCTCATAGAGCATCCAGAACTGAACGGCGTGCTTCTTAATGTTGATAAAGGTTGGCAACCTTGACAAAGTATTTTGCTATATTTATAGTTTTATTGTGAATTTAGATAATATTGTAATAGTGCTTGCTCATCCAGAAGAAAGTCGTAATATAGGTTCTGTTTGTCGCAGTATGGCAAACTCTTCTCTTAGTGATTTACGAATAGTGGGGCGTAAAGAAGACTATGATGAAGAACGTATTAGCATATTAGCAATTCACGCTTTTAATATTTGGCAAAGTGCAAGATTTTTTTCTTCCATTACAGAGGCTACTTCTGACTGCACTTGTTCTGCTGCAACAACTAGGCGAAGGGGTAAAAAGCGCAAGGGAAAACTTCTTTTGCCCGAAGAATTTAGTTCTTATGCAGAAAATATTACAGATAATGGAGCAAAGGCGGCTGTTGTTTTTGGCAATGAGCGCACAGGTCTTACAGATGAAGAAATGCTTGAATGTACTCTGGGGGTAACAATTCCTTCTAACCCAGAATTTGCTTCTCTGAATCTTAGTCATGCTGTGCAAATAATGGGGTACACTTTATTCCGCTCTACTCAAAAAGACTTTACAGGCTATACCCCAGTTAGCCTTGAGCGCATAGATAAAACAGTTTTGTCTTTAACAGATAATCTTCATCGCATAGGCTTTTTTACTAAGGCGGGTAGGGCTGATATGGAACACTTTTGGAGGGCATTGCTTTCAAGAGCGGCCATTAGTGAAGGAGAAGCCCAATATATAGAAAAAATCTTTGACAAAGCTGCAGGACTAGCTAGTAAATCATAACTTGCAAACAAATAAAAAAACATCATTGTAATTTAGTAATTTTGGTGTTATCCTTATAAGTAATGAAAAGCGAATCATCTATAAGTATAGCACTTAAGTTAATTGCATATTTTGTTGTTATTCTTGTTGCAAGTACATTTATCTCTGCTGCCCTTAGAATGGTATATCTTATGTGTGAAGATATAGTTGTTGGGCAAAAAATAACTTCTATTAATATTAATCTTTTTTTAGACGGTATTTCTATCTTCTTGCCATTTACTATATTTGTAAGTGGAATGTTATTAACTTTCTTCCTTATAAGACATTCATCTTCATACTGGTTGCCCATTATAGTTTATACACTGTTATGTGCTACCGCTTGGATTGTTGTGTTGCCTTTGTGTTATCATCTTCAAGAAAGATACCATGCCCTTGTTTCAAACGAGAAAGAAACTGTGCAAGGAGTAAATAATAGTTCTACACAACTTTCTTCTGGATATTTTAGAGAAAATGAAAATACAATAGCTTATTATTCAGATATAGATAGCAATGATGTAGCAACAGGGGTGGTTATAGATTTAGAAGGTGGCATTAATTCTGCAGTATATACTTTTTCTAATGAAAAACTTCCCCCTCGTAAAACATTTGCAGATAACTTAATAGAACGAACTGTTCAAATGCCTTTTATTTTGTTTCATATATTTGAGCAGGCTAGTCTTTTAGAAAATGTATCTCGCTCTTCGTTCGCCGCAGGTGTAATAGCTTGGCTTTGTTTTATAACAATGGGTGGAGCGATGATGGCTACAGCAGGATTAAGGCATCTTTCTAACTGGAGACTTTTAAATGTGCTATCGGTAATGTTTTTTACTATTTTAATTTTAGTTTTTAACATCTTAGCATATACAAATCCTGTTTTGCTTTCTATAAACGATGTATTTAAGCCTTTTGTAAAAAACTTACCTCCTATAGTAAATTTGTTTGCTGTATTGTGCAATTTGCTTACTTTAATAATATTTTCTGTAGTGGGATTAATAATAGACTTAAAGCGAAAGAGGGAACCAGATTCTTATGGTTCATCCTTTAGTGATGAGGATTAAACTTTATGAAGCGCAATTTACTTATACTTGGCATATACACAGTTCTTATCTTTGCTATTTGTTTAGGAGTATCATTTTTTATTCCTCAAGTGCCAGAACTAAACTTAGGTGATGAAAAGACTTATAGATTTTTTAGATGTCTTACAATGTTCTTGCATTTATTGCCAACCATACTTTTAAGCGGTTCTACTGTTGCTTACTCTCGTATATGGCAAAAAAATACCAAAAACACGCAGGTTAGATTTTCTCCCATTATGTTTGAACGCTATCGTAATGTAATGATAGCGTCTTTAGTATGCGTATTTATTGTAAGTGCAAATCAAGAGATATTTCGTCCTTTAGTTGCAGGAAAAATTGAACGCTTAATAAGCGGTCCTAGTGAACTAAAAGAAGCAAAGTCTACGGCTCAACATCTTTTAGATATAGGAGAAGCAGAATTAGCCTATCCTTATGCAATGAGGGCTGTGGCTATAAGTCCAAAGGATAAAGAATCTTTGTCTTTGTTAAATACTGTAAAAAACACTATGGATTTAGCTCATGATAGAGCCTTGCACGAATCTAAGGCAAAGAAGGAAAATGCAAAAACTGGGGAAGATAGTGATTCCCTTGTAAAAGTAGATAATGAATATTATACGATAAAGCAACTTTTAGAAAAATCAACTCTTGCATTTGAGAATAAAGATTGGTTTAATGCTCACTATTGGGCAAGCATTGCAGTTCAAGCATGTAAGGGAACTGATACTAATTTACAAGATGCTTATAATCTTGCAAATGAAGCTTGGAATAATCTAAAAAATCCTGTAGGCTTTAATAATGAAGCCGAACAAGACTATTATGCAAAGAAAATAGAAGCGTATAGTGCATTAAATGCGCATAATTCAAGTGATAACATAAAGGCATACTATGATTTTTTAAGTCTTAAAAGTTATCCTGGTAGAAAAAATAATGACCCAGATGTAGACCGCTTTTTTATTCTTGCAGAGCAAGCCGTTCAGAATGATTACTTTTTTATAGATGAAACGGACAACTTAAAAGAACTTACTAATAATCATAATATTTATTTTTCTCTAAAAGATAATAAAACAGGCGGAACAAATATTTTCTATATAAAAGGCTCTTTTGATACAAAACAAGACGGTAGAACTGTGCGATACTTAGACGGTCTTACTGTGGTGTCTTATTCTCCAGAGGGCAAATTTATACGCTCTATGTATGCCCCCATTGCAAAGGTAACGGCTCAACCCACTTCTATCATTCCAAAAGAGCAACTAGATTCTTTGGGAATAGATTCTTCTTGGAGTTCCATTCCATATATTATGCTACAAGCCTTAGACAGAGAAACAAGGGGTCAAATAAGTACCCCTGTGTATTCTTATGAAGAAACTGGTTTAACTGAAAAGCTAAGAACTATAATGGGTTTTACTAGTTTAGATAAAAGCGACTCTTTTTTGAATAAAGATATATTAGACTTTGCACGATTTCTTACACCAGAAAGTAAGACCGTACTTTTACCTATGCCGTTTTCTGATTTTACAATTATAAATGGGGCTTCCGCAGGTCCTAGTAGAATGGATTTAGTTTCTTTAAGTAGCTTTTTGACTAAGGTAACAAAATATGGATTTTCTTATGAAGTGTTTGCAAATAATCTTGTAAGTAGAATGGCATATCCTTTGTTTGCTCTTGTGTTGTTTATATTTGTAGCTACTATGGGCTGGAACTATAGAATAGAAGGAGCAAAATCTCCTTTTAAGTTCCGCTGGATATTCTTAGTGCCCATTTATGGAGCGATTATCTATATAATAGTGGATATTTGTACTTATCTATATTTTCTTATAAACTATGTGATTGTGGGTTTTGCGGGTTCTTCGGCTTTGCTAGTTGCCTTTGTTTTGTATTTACTACTGTTTATCTTTATGTCTGTAAATTTCTTACGCCATAGGGATTCGTAAAGCAAGAAAGGGATGAAAAGCCAATAAGGCGTGGAATATTACATGGAAATCAGTTTTACAGTGTATTCCCACAAAAAAACAGCGAAAAGGAAACTGGCGACTGGAAGTTGTTTTTTTATGGGAGCCTCTAAAAACT
>CAJOPO010000091.1 GCA_905236315.1 uncultured Treponema sp. | reverse complement strand
CAAAAGAGCTATCATAACTTGAGTAGTTTCTGTTAAAGAAGGAATAAGATAAGCAAAAGGTCGCAAGGTTACATTTTTATAATAAGCTTTATTAAATACTTTATCTAATATCATTTTTATTTTTCCTTAACAATTCTATAACTTGACTTAATGGTAATCGTGAAGGACATACACTATTGCACAGATTACATCCTGTACAAAAATCTGCAGTTGCAATCAAATCCATTCCAATGGGCTTTCCCCCCAAGCGATAACGGAACATTAAATCTGGATAAATATTTTCAGGACAAATAGCCCTACATCTTCCGCAGCGAACGCAAGAAGATAAACTTTGATTTTGTAGTTTAGAAAGAGGTATAAAGGTAATAGATTTTACTTGACTTGTTATTATTGTTTCTAAACTGCTCACTGCACTTCCCGTAAGCATACCATTTATGATTATTTTTGCAGGTTTAGTTTTAAATCCCCCACATTGCTTTATAATATCTTTTATAGAGGTACCAATTCGTATCTTTAAAAGGGAGGCCGTCTTTAGGCAGTCTCCTGTTACATGAACAAAGGTTTCTAAAACAGGTTTTCCATGAACTATAGCGCAATACACAGAATACATTGTCTGAGGGTCTACAAACAAGGACTTATTATTTATATCATTAAAAATCTTTTGTTCTTCAGTCTTTTGAGTTTTTTTTACATAACGAATAATAGTCTGCTTAAATCCTGCAGGATAACGATTATCGTCTATATATGTATATAGCACAGGAATAGTTATGGAAGAAAAAACATCTTTTGGAATATTTACACCCTTTCTCTTTGGTAGTGCTAGAACTATTCCTTGTGCATTTAAGGCACGAGCAGTAATCAAAGCCCCTATACAAATTTCCTTTGTAAAATTTGCACTAACAAAAGAATCTGTTACACGGCTAGGGTCATCGTCAAACATACGAACAACAACAAAGCGTCCCCTAGAGAGTTTACAAAATTCTATTTGCTGACATAAAGGAGTTGAACTATAAAATGTATTTACAACTCCTAAATCAGAAAAACTATTTATGATTGCTTCTGAAGACAAAGAAGACCAATCAAATATTTGCTCATTTTTCCCTAAATAAGAAAAAGCTCCTTCTAGCTTTATTTTAAAAGCCGTACCATTATGACCATCTGGTAAATAGCATTGCTCTTTTGAAATAATACGTCCTGGTAAGGGGGCACAAATTTTTACTTGATGTGTACTTCCCTTTACAGTTGAAGCAAGTATAACTTGCCCTTCTTCTACAGACTCGTTTTCTCCTACACTATAAACTAAATCGTTTGATTTATTTGTTAAATATGGTACTAAGATATATTGAGGCAAAAAAGCACGTTCAGAGGAAATGAATTGTTTTTTTTCTGTTTGAACAAAATTTCGTACAGTCTTCATTATTTTTTACGTCCCAAAATATAATAAGATGTATACATAAAAGCAGGTTCGCACAAAGCAATAATTAAAAGAATAAGAGAAAACATATCATGCTTTTCTGTATTATTTCCTGTAGACATATTATTACCACTATATCCTACATGAAGCATACGCCCTTGTGCAATTAAAAACTTTTCTAAAGTAGGAAAAGAAGCGTCTTTTATATTCTTTTCTAATGAAGAGCGAAAATCTTCATTATATGTATACAATATGGCTTTTGATGTATTAATACCTTTATTGTCCATTGTATACTGAGATACAGAAACACTATCCCCTTCTTTTACAGCATAGTCAAAGGGTTCATTTAGACTACGATATGGAAATACTATTACATTCCAAGCCCATTCAAAATAGTCTTCAATAGTGGGTAAAGAAACAGTATTATAGTTTTCTTCTACATTTAAATCATTTTGTATCGGTACAGGAATAGAAACACCTTTTACAAATACGTTTGCCTTACCTAAGCTATTAAAAACAAAAAGAAAAAACAATATTGCTATGGGAACAACAATAAATAATGTAACACGAGCTGTTCGCTTAAACATGATTGGTATTTGTTTTGCAGAAAAAATTGTAACAAATGAAAATTTATTCCTAGAATCTATATAATTCTTTATAACAGATATCATAAATATACATAAAGCAGAAGAGAGCATAGTTAAACTGCCTAGCATTGCACAAGGAAGTGAAACTAAACTAAAAATAAGCAAGGGAGAAACAGATAAAATGACGGCGTATGGATTTGTAAAAATGGCAAGCAATACTTTTTTGCGCCCCAAAATATTATTTATGATAAAAAGACCGAGTAAAAAAAGACAAACTCCAGAAGCAACAGTATAAAACGGCAGGGAAATTGATAGAAGAACAGGAAAGATGCCTGGTAAAACAAAAAAAAGCCTTTTGCGTGATAAGAAAGCTAATAATAAAAAAACACACAAGCATACCATAGGAACAAACCATGGATATGTTTCTTTACCGTCCATACCTAAATCTACAAAAAACTCCCTCTGTAGACGTGCTATAGCCTTACGCGCTTGAAGTTGATAAGCTTCAGGAATGTAGTAAAGACTATAACGAGAACTTTCATCTGTAAAATAAAGTAATCTTCTTGATAAATAACTACCAAATTCTTGAGAAACAGGAGCATATCTATTATTAATAGGTACTTGCTGGGAAGAAATAGATATTACATTTTTACATCCTTCTTCCTCTAAGTATGACATAACTGCTTGCTCTGGAACAGAATTTTCTATATATAATACAGAATAGTTCTTCCAAATTTGCGTAACAGGTATACTTCTATAAAAAAACAAAAAAAATAAAGTGATGAGGATAATAATAAATGACGCAAAAACGGAAAAACGTAATTTCATTATTTTAACACGCTAAATACAAGACCAATAAAAAAACCCAAAAGACAACCTATAGCGACCTCCGCTGGGGTATGTCCCTGCACTTCTTTTATGGGCTTGAATTCCATAATTCCTCTTTCTGCTAAGGTGCGACCTATTTTATTAAGCACTCTAGCTTGTATACCATTCGCTCGCCTTACTCCAACGGCATCTCTTATTGTTACTAAAAAAAAACCTAGTGAAAGAATAAACACATCACTATTGATTCCCGATCTAAAACCTATAGTAGTACAAAGAGTAGAAACTAATGCAGAATGGCTAGAAGGCATACTGCCTGTTCTCCAGAAAAGTAGCTCAAACAACTCCTGTAAACTATGAACTTTACCAGAAAACAACTTTATAAGTGTCTTAATGAGCTGTGCAGATAACCAGCTAAAAATACATGACAGCAAGACTGGATTTCTGAGAAAAAGATGTAGTTGTTCCCTAGCATAAGGCATAGACTATATTTTACTTTATTAAAAAGTTTTGTCTAGTAGCAAGGGCATATTTTTTATCTTATAATATCGTTATGGATTTTACAGAATATAAGGCTGGTTTAAACGATAAAGAAAGACGTTTAGATAGAGTATTGCACTCCTTGCCCTTCAACGCACAAACAAATATATATTCTAGCATTAGAAAGGGACTAATACGTGTTAATGGAAAAAAAACAAACGGTGCCTACAGAATAAACGAAAATGACATAATTTCTATAGCAAGTTTCTTATTAAATAATGAAAAAAACTCTTACGAAAGCAATAAATCTTTGCAAATGTCTAACAAAAAAGAGTCTAAAACTAAAAAACTAGAAGTAATATTTCAAAATAAACATCTACTTATAATTAATAAACCCTATGGCATAAACGTTCAGCCCTCTCAAAATGATTCTACTTCCATATCCCAAATCATAAAAGAAAGCATACCTATAGATAACCTTTCTATTTCTTTTACCCCTGCCCCCTTGCATAGATTAGATAAGAGAACAACAGGAGCCTTAGTAATTTCTAAAAGCCTAGAAGGTGCTAAGTGGTTTAGTTTTGCCATAAAAGAACATTTAATAAAAAAGATATACATTGGCATTGCCAAAGGTATTTTAAAAGAAAAATGCTTTTGGTGCGATTATATAAAAGAAGATACAGATAAAATGCAAACAAGTTTTCATAAACAAGAAATCTCAAGTTTAGAAAATCCACAAACTCAAAAAGCTATTACCTATGCCTATCCTCTTGCCTATGGGAGCATAAATGGAATAGATGTAACACTAACTCAATATACTATAGAAACGGGGCGCAAACATCAAATACGTGCACAAACTGCTTTTCATTCTTTTCCCTTATTGGGAGATAGTGCTTATGATAAAACTATACTATCAAAAGCAAAAGACCAAAGACAAAATCATGAATTCTATCTACATGCTATAGCCCTCATTTTCCCCAAAGATAATCCTATAAAAATGCCAGAAATAGTATATGCGCCTATTCAAGAAGAATTCAAAAAAACACTAAATTCTAACTTGATTAAATGGAATGGAAAACTTATACTCTAACTAAAGTGAACATATTTGAAAAGCTATTCAAAAAAAAAGGCAACGTGTATGCCCTAGTTGGCGAAAGTGGCACAGGAAAAAGTTTTAGGGCTAAACTTCTCACAGAAAAATATGGTATTCCCGCTATAATAGATGATGGTCTTTTAATAGAAAATGATAAAATCATAGCAGGTAAATCTGCAAAGCATGAAAAGACCTATATGGGAGCTGTGCGCAGAGCACTTTTTGATGATAAAGAGCATAGAGACCAAGTTGCAAAGGCTTTACACCAGCATAAAATAAAAAAAATACTTATATTGGGTACTAGCGAAAAAATGGTGCAAAAGATTGCACTTCGTTTGCAGCT
>CAJOPO010000090.1 GCA_905236315.1 uncultured Treponema sp. | reverse complement strand
TTGGGCAGTATTTTGAGATTTAACCCCTAACACAAAAGCATCACATCTAGCTTTTGAAGCCTCTTCCACAGACATGCAAGAGCTATCCTGTATTGCATTATCCGCTATAGCAACAATATTAAAATCAGCGTTCTTTTTTATCTGCTTTTCATAGTCTTTTCCCACTGCACCATAACCAATCAAAACTATATTTTTTACATCTTTTAAAAGATTAATTGGGATAATATTATTCACCATATTTTTAACGCGAGCTTCATAGTGCGCTCCCCATGTTCCTATGTTGCGTCTAATCGTTCCAGCTGTAAAAATATGTTTAAAGAAATTTGCAAGAACACAATAATTGTCTGCTACATATTCTTGTCCACGAGTTTTATCGTTAAATATGGGGGAAGAAAGTATCTTATTATAAAGGACATCATTTGTATCTACAAATTTTACATACGAGATAAGGTCTTCAAGGGAAGGAAAATCATTCGCATTTATAAAAGATTCCGTATTGAATTCATCTTTAATATCTTTTGCTCCCCAATAAATAGGAATCGTACAAGAAGCAAAGGCATTTAAAATCTTTTCTGTTATATAGCCTTCATGTTTTGTATTTTCAAAGGCAATGCTAAACTTATATTCTTTCTGAAAGCTTAATTTGTCTTTAACAGGCTCTCCAATATTATTAAGGCATTTTCCACCGCTATCAACTTTTTTATACTTACTTAACGCATAAAAAAAATCTTCCCTTGCTTTGTCCCCTTTACCATTTGACACAACAAAGTTACAAAACTTTCTTTTGTACATATTTTTTGATACATTTTTATGTTTATTCATTGCAAGGTGCAAATCGTTCTCGTATAAAAGCCATAGCGGAAATCTTATATATCTATCTGCAAATGTTAAGTTTTCAAAACCGATTGCATAATCATATATATTAAAATCAGGAAACTGACATTCACCAGTAAAGAAAATGCGTGGGCAAGAATAGTTTAATGCTTTATTTCCAAAACTTGAACAAATAACAAAATCTGGTTTTTCATCAACGATGTTATAAGCTATAGCGGCTTTATCAAAAAGTTGAGTAAAGAAATTATTATGTGGGTTGAAGTTTGGCCAGAAATCTACAAATTTAAGTTTTACATTTTCCATATTCATTTCCTTAGTTTACTAATGACTTTGTTATTTTTAGGGGTAGCTTATCAATGAAGAAACAAAGGCAAAAGCAAACAATATATATAAAGACTGATTTTGTGATAGTTAAAGAAGGCTCAAAGCCAATAAATTTATATAATTGGTTTAGGTAATTGCCAACAATAATATGTAAGCAATAGATGCCCATAGTGTATTTTGTAGTGTGATAAAGAAGTTTAGATATAAATGAATTTACTGGTAGTAAATAAAAAAATACTACCAAGCATATAGCTTTTATGATAGTAATAATGCCCGAATACCCAAAGCCTAAAGGATTTTTTAATGTATTACGAAATAGGAATGTTAATATAAATAAAACTATCGCGCATATCATAAAAAATACGCGCTTTTGCTCCATTTTAGTAAATAACTTCTTTTTATAAAATATGCAACCTAATAATGCAAACGGTATCATCTCGCAAATTCTACCAAGCGTATATTTAACTTCTGAGGGAAAACGATTAAACACTTTATAATTAAGCAAACTATATTGCAAAAACATTAAAAGAAGTGCCCCCCCCCGTACAAACATATAGTTGTTTTAATATTCACTTTCTTTATAAGGAAAAACACAAGCGTTAAAAACAATAAGTCCCACAAAAACCAAAAATGAGAAGCAATATAAAAACTAGAGCCAAAAAGGAGTTGTAACTGAAACTGCATTAAATGAGTATTTGCAGGGTTAAAGTTTATTTTCAATAAATAAGCTACTCCTGCATATATATAAATATAGATAAGAGGCCAGAAAAAATAAGGAATAAAAATACGTTTTAAGCGTTTCTTTAATAAACTTACATCATCGATATATGGATAAAAAAAATAAAATGCAAGAAACATAAACACAGGAACTGGAGAGTTTCCTGTTATATTCACAGGGAAGCCACCTTTTCCAAAATGAACCCCTATTACACCCAAACACATAATACTGCGTAATAGT
>CAJOPO010000089.1 GCA_905236315.1 uncultured Treponema sp. | reverse complement strand
TTCAATTCCTGATGTGTATATTCTTCAACATTCATGGCAGACCCTCTTTGATTGCACAATCTCCCAAACTATAGTATTTTTATCATATACTTATTAACGATATTCTATTTATATCGTTAATTCTAATCTTATGTTTACGAAGTTTCAATTAAATAAGTATTAAGTTTCGTATAGGGGCTTTGGGAAAGTTCATATTTAGAATACCTATATCGCGGGAAAAAATTTGGCAAATATTTTGCTTTCGAGTATAAATAAAGAGGAGGTTTTTATATGCTTAATCACATGGACAGAGTAAAAATGATTGAGTTTAAAGATATGGGAGATGAGCGTGGTCAGCTCGTTATTGTAGAGGGAGGAATGGATATTCCTTTTGAGATAAAGAGGGCTTTTTACATGTATGGAAGCGATGCGACCGTAATTCGCGGTCAGCATGCAAACAGAAGAACGGAGTTTGTTCTTATAAATGTGGCAGGATCAAGCAAAGTCAAGGTCATGGACGGAAGAGGAAATGAGACAATATTCTGCCTTAATAGACCTAATACAGGTATTTATCTTCCGAACATGGTCTGGAAGGAGATGTATGATTTTAGCCCGGATTCTGTACTGCTGGTTCTTGCAAGCGAGCATTATGACGACACAGAGTACATCAGAAATTATGACGACTATGTAAATGAGATTGGACAAGTAAAGGAATGACTATAGATAGAAGCAGCGCTAGAGCTCCGGCTAATAGCCCTGCGGACAGAGCTCTTCTAAGGTACTCGGTTTTGGGAGCTGTTTTTTTAAAAGAAAACATGGGCTCTGTTTCTCCCTGATAGTCTTCTATTATATCTCCATTTTGGGTAAGAGCTTCTACATCTTTTTCTGTTAAATAGTTTATCCTTTTTTCGGAAGTGTAGGGGTCTGCAGTTTTTTCATCCACATACAGTGTTTGAGGATTTTTAGTAACAGATATGTAGCTGATTCCGGTAATAGCTGCCGAAAATACAAATACACAAAGATAGAGGATGCCATGTTTTTTTAAAAGGACTGACACCTCTTTTTTTGTGTTTTCAAAAGATGTATGGAACTTTCCTGAAAAAGTCAAAAGCTTTTCACCAATTGGTAGTATCAGTATTTCTTTTTTTAGTATAGCTGGCATTTTATCTTTATACCTTGAGAACAGCTCGTAAATCCATTGTCCAAGGAATATGAAGGTCAGATTCTTAAAACTTAGATTAAATAAAAAGGGATCACTCATGCCTATTATGCAAAAAGTAATAATTACAGAAAGCTTTCGATTTTTATTTTCTTTTACAAGATAGAAGATCCATAAAATATAAAGCGCTGCTATCAGGATAAACGGAATGATCCCCAGTTGCAAAAAAAGATATAAAAATGAGTTATCTATCATGTACCAGTTGGTTGGTGGGACTTTAAATTTTGAGCCCAAAAGAGTTATTTTTTCATTTTGCAGGTAATACAGAGCGTACTCGTAGCGCTTATGCAGAAGGTCATTTAAAAAATCAAAGGCTTCTCCTTTGGCAAGGATAGGACCAAGGATTGAAAAGGAGACTATTATAGGAAAACAGAGATTTATAATAGCTTTTTCAATATAGCTTTTATTTGACCTTAGGCAAAAGTAAATATTAAGGATAAGATATATAGTTATAGATATCAGTCCTGTCAAGCTTACAGTATACAGGTATATAAGAACATTTATCACCATTGCAAAGGAGCTTGCCTTTATGAGACTTTTTGCATCTTTGTATTCAAAAAGATAAAAGAAGAAGATAATTAGTATCAAAAGGGTTGTATGGGCGGTATTTGGATACGGATAGCCCAGTGAGTGGCGAAGAACATAGCCAAAGCCGCTTCTTTTGTTCATGTGATTAAGCTCATTTATAAGCCCCGATGCTGAGAGGAAAAAAAGAATGAAAAAGGAAAGACCAAGAATATAAAGCCCTAGCCGAAAAACCTTTTTACTATCAATCATTTTCATGGAGAGCATCAGGGAAAAATACAAAAGAAGCCCTTTTTCACCGGTATTTACATAGACTAAAAGTGATAGTCCAACAAGAAAAAAGCATATAAGGTATTCTCCAAGATAAAGTCTTGTTGATAAGATTTTAAGACCAAAAAGAATAAGCCCCGCTACGAGGGATATGTTGTAGACAAAAAGTCCCTCATAAAGACCTATAGCCCTTGCTCCAAACATTACTGCAAAATATATATAGAATATAAGTTCATAAACATGAATGGAAAACCTATCCGAAGATTTTTCGTAAGTATTGCTCATTAAGATATATCCTTTCCCCAAATAACTTTCCTATATTGTATAATGAAAATGCTATTTTGAAAAAGCATTTGAAAGGGCAAATTAAACCCAAATGAAAAGCACAATAAACAATCTGTCTGTTTTTTTAAAAGCATATATATGCTGCTTTGCCATGCAGCTGTCTAGTGGGATGACTGTAAGAAATCCCTTTACAGTGCTGATTTTTACAGCCTTTTTTATAGCTTTTAGAGCTCTTGGACTTGCTATATCAGATGAAAGCAACTACTTAGATGATAATAGAAATGGGAAGCAAATATTTCTGAAAGT
>CAJOPO010000088.1 GCA_905236315.1 uncultured Treponema sp. | reverse complement strand
GCCTGTAATAAAGCGTTTAGACGAACATTTATTTTTATTAGAACTATATCATGGACCTACTGGAATTCATAAAGATTTTGGCACTGCCTACCTTATAAATGCACTAGAAACAATACTGCGTATGGGAGAAGAAAAATCTATATTACTAGACGCTACTACAGGAGAGTTAGGTGCATGTATAGCTCATGCCATAAGGGGCAAGGAACTGATAAAATCTGTACTTTTATGTCCTAAGGGCAGACTAAGAGGCTTAGATGAAAGCGATTTTGTGTGGAATGGCGGAAACATCTATCCTATAGAAGTGAATGGAACAGAAGAGGACTGCCATGACCTTGTTAGAGGTATTTTTGCCGACCATGAATTGGTAAAAAAATATCATCTTACCCTATGCAATTCCACTAATATCGGGCGTTTATTGCCCCAATCTTTCTTTTACACCTATGCCTTTGCTCAAATAAAGAAACAAGTGTGCGGAAACATTTTTTATGCCCAGCATGTAGGAAATTATGGCAATTTAACAGCTGGCCTATACGGTTGGCAAATGGCAATGCCTGTAAAAGGTTTTATTGTGCCTACAACAAATAACCTAACAGTTGACGCACAAGGCAATGTTATGGTTATGGATAGCATAGTACCTGTTGAACAGCGTCATGCAGCAGACCCAGCCGACCCATCAAATCTTGAACGCATGGAATATATGTTTAAAACCCAATCCCTCATGTTAAGAAGTTTTGTATATCCTGCAAGAGTAAGTGAAGAAGAATGTAATAGAGCTTGTAAAGATTTATTTATGAAATATCATATATATGCAGATAAAGAGTCCTGCGCTGCATACTCTGCTATGCAACACAGGAAAGACATCATTGATGACGAAGACTCCATTGTACTAGTAGCGCGAAATGCCCCCTCCCTTTCTGCACCATTTATAATGCATAACTTAGGAGAGGCTCCAAGTATGGAATCTAATACAGCAGGGGCTTTTAAGCCTGTACATTTAAACAGACCTGTTATAGCCCCCGATGATATAGACTACCTTACTTCTGTTCTGAACTCTCTAAATCTGAGGAGACTTTTTTAGAAGTTCTTCTCTTGCGAGGCTTTGGTGCACTTTCTGCACTAGAGTCTTGCGCTGTAGCTTTCTTTGCCCTAGTAGTTTTTCGTCCTGCTTTTGGCTCTACAGCTTCCATAAACTTATCACAGCGGTATTCAGCCCCATCACGAGCAGCAAGCAATGTTTTATGCAATTTCTGAATATGCTCACGTACAGTGCTAGAACTATAAGATGCCACAGCCATAAAGCCATACCACAATGTAGAATCCATTCTTTCTTTGTTAAACCATTTAACACCGTTAAACTCGTTTGCCCCAGAAAGTTCTCTAGCATATTCGCTGTCTACAAGTAGTGCTGCTGCTTCATAAGTAGATTTTGCTTTAGCAACTGTACTAAAACTAAAATCTTTAATTCTCATCATTATAAACAAGCGGTGCAAAATATCAGAAGCATTTGTTATATCCACACCTGCTCTCTGCATATATTCTGCCATCTTTCTGTTATAGCCCCACTTTATGCAGTTAGCACTACCAGCAGAAGAAATCATAGTGAATGAACTCAATATTTCTGCAGCTGTAGGATTTTCTAATATGCCTTCATAAAGCGTTGTATCAAATGCCACTTTAGATGCAGAATCAGAAGCTTTTGTGCTAGTAGTAGGTTCTTTAGCATTTTCTAGTCCCTGTGCATTTGCCATTGCAGAAGCAAGGTATTCTATCTGACTACAGAATAATTCATATCTCTTTTCTGCACTTAATAATGCGTTTTTAGATGACTTTGCTCTTGTAGACTTCTTTGGCTTTGTAGCAGTTTCTTCTTGCTTCTTACCTAAGGCTTCTTCCATTAAGGCAAGTTCTTCTGCGGCAAAACGTTCTTCCGTCTTATAGTAAGAAAGAGCCTCTTCATTTACAGAAGCAAATATATCTTCTGCCTTAACTGGTTCTATATTTTTAGCTTTTAATACAGCCACAGGAGTAAGTAAAGTCTTTAACTTTTTATACAAATCTTCTGTTGCAAACTTAGAAAGAGCCGCATACAAATCTTTGTAGCGATATTCCTGCCATGCCACTTCTAAGTCTGGAGTTCCCGCGCCATTTAAAAGCTCATGTAGCTTTGCATATTTACCTTCTGCTGTATCTATAACTTCTTGAACATCAAGATATACTTGATATTCAAAGCCGTTTAAGCCCACAAACATACCTTGATTTATAATATCATCGCTACGGCGCACATACCATAAACCAGAACGATGTTCTCTAAAAATACAGAAATGGTCTTGCCCATAAGTAAGCCCTAAACCTTCAGCAAGAGAACGACTCACCATCTTCTTGTCGTTATCTCCAGAACCTACTTTTACAGCGTATTCACAAGACTGTTTTATCCAGCCTGACGCACGTTCATATTTATTATTATAAAATACTATAGTACGTTCCTTTCCTACTCCGTTTGAATAAGCAAAGATATTTTCATTTACTACGCCGTTATTCCATACATCATAGAATAAAAATTCTTCTACACCTGCAAATAGATAGCGTTTGTGCATAAGAGGGAATATATCATGCCAGTGGCGGTCTACAAGATAACCATCTGGCTGCTCATCTTTATAGGCTCTTGTATATTCCATGCCATATTTTTCTTCAAAGCCCTCTATCTGTCCATGTCCAAACATTGGAAGACCTGGCATAGTTACCATAAGAGTACAAACACCAAAATATTTATCTCCCTTGCCAAACTGTGCCACCGCAGTTTCTTCATCAGGGTTATTCATAAAGTTTACAAAGCGTTTTAAAACTTGTGGGTCAAACTTTATTGTATTCTTTACAGTATCACGGTATTTTTGGTTTTCTTCCTTTTTTAGCATATTCATAAAGGCAGAATTATATACACGATGCATACCTAGAGTACGTGTAAAGTAGCCTTCCATCATCCAGAACGCTTCTGCTAAAAGTAGAGTATCTGGCATGTCTTTAGCACAGCGGTCTACAACCTCTCTCCAGAACTCATTTGGAATGGCGGCTTCAAACTGGTCTGTAGTAAGAGCATACTGACTTCTAGTTGCAATATCGCCACCATGACCTGGTTCTGGATACCACAAGCGTCGAATATGCTTCTTTGCGAGAACCATTGCTGCATCAAAACGAATAATGGGGAAGTTTGCTGCAACCTTCATAATCTGCTGAATAACAGCCTCTCTTGCAGTTGGATTTAAAAAGTCTATCTGTGCTGTATCATTCCATGGCATACCAGTGCCATCATTACCATGATAAATATATGTTACATCACCTGTTTGATTATCTATACGCTTAAAACAAACCGCACAGTCTGTCTTGGAATAATAATGGTCTTCCAACTGTATAGTAACTCTGCCATCTTGACTTAAATTTTCGCTATTGAATGAATACTGTGGATATGGATTATCTTTACGGCTTACAAAATAATCAGGATGCTCTATAACCCATTTTCCGTCCATACCAGTATGATTAGGAACCATATCACTAGCAAGACGAATACCTCTCTGCCAACAACGGCGACGTAAATTATCAAGGGCATCCCAACCACCTAAGTTCCAAGCAATTTCATAATCAAGCAAACTATAGGCACTAGCAGCCGCTTCTGGGTTACCATTTATTTGCTTTATGCGCTTAGAAGCATAACTTCTTTCCCACAAGCCTATTAACCACAAGCCTGTAAACCCTTCGTTATGCAAAATATCCAACTCTTCGTCTGGAATTTGGTCTAGGCGAGTAATATCTCTATTATACTTTTTGCTAAGTTGATACAACCATACAAGTACGGTTTTTGCCATAAGAACTACTTTTGGCATCCAATCTCGGTCAGGGCTAAAGCGTTCATATTCTTTCATAAGGTTTTCGTATGAATATGCAGACATCTCTACATCGCCACCTGTAGTAGGATGCCATGCCGCTTTTTCTTCTTCAGAAAGAGTATCTATACCTTCAAGCAAGCGTTTTAGCCATTCTCCTAGCAAATCTGCCCAATAGGTGCGTATATAGTCTAGCTGCCCCTTTAGTGAGGTAGGAGATGCTATAACAGGCTCCTTTAGCATATTTATAAGGTCGTGATTTTTCGGTCCGAATACTGGCAAGGTTAAAAAATATGCCTTTATCTGATTCCAAGTTTTTATGTAGTTTGCATTCTGCATTAACTTTTTATCATCAAAAAGAACTTGGAATGGATGGAAAGCAGGATTTTCATTAGCAAGATGTAAAAGAATTAACTCTTCAAGAACTTGCTCCCTGTTGCTCCTTTCCTGTCCAGTCCCCTCGTCATAACATGTTTGAGAAAGATATTCTTGTGCAGAAAGTTTATTTTGGTACACAGCAGTAGGAGGGTACTCGTCCATAAACTGCATTAAAAGTTCATCTACAACTTCTTTTTTAAAGTATGTATCTAAATCCTCTAGTAAATTAGAGAATGCTTTAGGTGCCTTATCGCGCCTAAAGAGCATACATACATAGTGAAAGATTTCATCTATTAAGCCCATTGCATTTAAGCTACCTGCAGAAACTCGTTTTTCATCTTCACCACGTTTAGAGAAGTATTCATTTAACTTTATTTGAAACTGCTGTACTGCTTTTAAATTAGCAAAAATAACATTGCCACTAGAAGAATACAACTGTTGGTCAAAATTACATTGATTGCGTATTGAACGACTAATATGGAATTCATTATAAGAAATATTCATCTCTATTCCTCCTTGCCCCTTAGCGATTTTCATGTATTTTTACGATATTTTGTAACTGCTCAATTAAAGCCTTATTTTCAGAAAGCTCTTCAACAGAAACAGGCATTCTATAAGTCCAGTTAAATTCATTAACGGAACCAGGCACATTTATGCGCTCTGCTTGTAAATCTTTTAAGTAATATTTTTCATCTAAGAAAAGATAATCTTGCAAGGGGGTTATAAACCAAGCACTTGAACACTGTGCAGAAGAAGACAAAACAAAAGAAGCAACTTTTGAAGTAAAAGTATCATCTGCTTTTATAGATCGGTCACTTTCATTAGCTGAACACATATCCAAATATGCTTGAACACTCTGTTTTTCTTCATTCCACCATTGGCGCAAAGTGGAACTATCATGAACAGAGGTGGTAGCAACACTACGTTCTGGATACTGCGCAAATGGCACATAAGGCTGCCCATTCTGCTCCCAGATTCTGTTCCATCTAATCACTTTTAAAGAAAGAATAGATAGTTCCTCTAAAACTTCGGGCAAACTTTGTAAGTTCACCCCTAAATCTTCTGCACAAGGAACCATAGAAGTTTCAGAAACAATGGGGCGAAGCACATCTAAAGCCTGTTGCTTCCACAATTCATTTTGTTCTTTATCGTTTTGTGCAAAAAGTTTCTCTAAACTTTGCTTTTCTTCGCCATTTAGGCTTTGCCAAGCGGTACTACCTGTATATGACCAAACAGGGATAAAATTATCTTTAGAAAGTTCTATGATAGCCCTATCTCTCCACTTATTTGATAAAGCCTGCTTTATATTATTATCACGAGTGTAATCTTCTGCAAAAAACTGCTTATAAATATCGCCATCGGTCTTTATATCTTCTTTAAACAACCAAAGCTCTTCTGTTCCTACGCGATTACAAATTCTTTGCAATATAGCATGGGCTTCTTCATGATCCCAGGTAACATCTTCTACTACGCTAGTAGGCACATGAGGCTCAGAAAGCCATCTTATACGCCCATCATCAAAGCCTGCATTATGCAAATCTTCTCTAGTAAAGGTCTTAAAAGGCACAGTGTGTCCTAAAAATGCAGTGGTTTCTTTAGAGTTGACAGCCCATATTCTAAAGAATCCCAACACATGGTCAATTCTAAAAGCAGAATAATACCTAGAAGCCGCTTTTACTCTATCTTTCCACCATTTATATCCATCAGCAGAAATATTTTGCCAATTATATGTGGGGAATCCCCAGTTCTGCCCAACAGGATTTTCTCCATCAGGAGGAGAGCCTGCTCTTAACTCTTGGTTAAAATATTCAGGATATGCCCAACAGTCCACACTATCTTCGTTCATTAAAATAGGAATATCACCTTTTAAGACAATGCCACAAGAGCGGACATAATCAGCAGCATCTTTAAACTGTTCTGCAGCACACATCTGACACCATACAAAGAAATTATGTGCAGATTTTAGTGCCTTATTATTCCATCTAGTTTCTATTTGTTTATGGTTTAATTTTTGCTTGTCTTCTTCCCATTCTTTCCAAGACGCTTGAAAATGGTCATCTTTTAAGTTCTTAAATACAGCATAAGAAATTACCCATTCATTTTCTTCTGTGAACTTCTCTAGCTTTTCATAAAACTTAGGAGCCAATGTGGTATCGGGATTAGGATTTGCCTTAGTCTTTTTAGGGGAAATCTTCTTTTCCAAAGCAGTATAATACAAATGCAATAATTTTATCTTTTCTGCACTAATTTGTTCATAATCAAATCTGTTTTTATACTTAAAAGTCTTATTGAACGACTTATATGCAGATGAGAAATTTCTACTACGTTTTAATATATCTTCAAACTCCGGTAAGTTCTCTAATCTTATATATATTGGATGCAAAGCAAAGGCAGACAATCCTGAATAAGGAGAAGACTGAGTACCAGTATCATTTACTGGCAAAAGTTGTATTACAGTAAACCCTGATTGCTTGCAAAAATCAGCAAAAGGCTTTAAAGCCGGAAAATCACCAACAGCCTGATTAGAAGCTGTGTACAAAGCTCCAAGAGGAACAACTACACCTGTTTTTCTTTCCATAAATTAAGTATATCATAAATTTTTAATATGAAAAGCATATTTTTACTAAAATCATAAAAAAAAGAATTGGAGGTGTTACAAAATGTATGCTATATTCAGTGAGTCATTCTGAACACACAATGCTAGCAGTCGTTGCATTGTGGAAGAATCCGTGTAATGCTAGCGAAAAAACACAAGCTTTATGGATTTTT
>CAJOPO010000087.1 GCA_905236315.1 uncultured Treponema sp. | reverse complement strand
TTGTAAGTCGCGCTATTATAGCGACTTACAACTCGCAGGAACCTCGAAAAACTTTCTGAAAGGGAGTTTTTCGAGGTTCCCTAATGTCTTTACAATGAACAATTCCCCGCCACATAAGCGTTGAGCGTAGTATGCCTGCGCTCGTAGTGTTTGTGGTCGGGGGAAAAAAGGCTTTATAAAGTCGTTATTTCTTTACTTCCCTTACGATAAGGAATTCTATACGGCGGTTCTTCCACCAGTTTGCAGTGTCTTCCCAAGCGGCGATAGGATTTTCTCCACCCATTGCTTCTACAGAAATACGTTCTTCAGGAATACCTTTTTCTACTAATAGGCTTGCAATCATTTCTGCACGCTCCTTACTAAGAGGTAAAAGTTCTTCTTCCTGCTCTTTTTGTGTATTGCTTACATTATTTGCATAGCCGTAAACTGTAATATGGCTATTTTCCATAGACATTACATGGTCTGTAATAATGCCAAGCATAGAATCCATCTCTTCTCTTTCTTCGTCAGACAACTGTGTTAAAGAAGCAGCATTTGGGTCAAATCTAATGCTCTGAACACTTACGCGCCATTCATTTTTTGTTAATGCTTCAAGAATGGTACCAGTTTTTACAATATAATTACTTTCTACAGTTTCAAGCCCTGTTTGTAAGTAGTCTAGCTTAGAAGTATTTGCTGTTAAAGTCATAGTATATGTGTTGTTTGAATATACAAGACTACCATCATCGCCTTTACCGTTCCATACAATCTTTTTGGGTAAGTTTCCAGAACCGCTTATCTTGCGGAATGGATTACCTGCAGGGTCATAAACTTGTAAAGTCCACCCTTCTGTAGACTTATCAAGGAATGTAAACTTTGGTACAACAGTAACCTTATCATTTGTACCGTCCCCATCAGGTGTAAAGTCTGTAAAGGTTTCTGTTTCTAAAGGATAGCTTATTTCTTTTTGCTGTATTTCTTGCTTTACAGGTTTTGAAAAATGCCATACACCACCTAAGCGCACACCACCTAACATAAGCACTTCATCGCTTTTAGGACTAATGGCAAACTGAGGGGCAAGTTCTAGTTCTAGCTGAGGAATTGACTGAGGAATATAGCGGAAACTAGGTGTTACTCTTATAAGTGGGTCAAAAGAAGCAGAAGAGTCTAAGTGCGTTACAACGCCACCTGCAATTTCTGGCTGAAAGGCAAACCAATAGTCATTTATTACAAAGGGGAATCTCATCCATAAACCAAACACACCGTTTATGTCATTTGTAGCAGAAAGAGAACTTCCTTCTTTTGGGAAAAGACGCTCATAGTCTACATGTAAACTCAAGCCCCAGTCTGCATTAAAAGGCAATAAAAAGGGCATGGTATATTCTAGTGCAAGACCACCACCTAAAGTAAATGAGCCAAATGTGGAACCGTCAAAAAGTAGCCAATCATTCATAAGATATGCGCCAAGAGCAAATCCTGTGTAACGAGGAGTTGTTGTGTAAACAACTTCGTCATCGTCTGATTGTGCAAACAAGGGTGTCCATAAAGACGCAACTAAAGTAACTGCGCTTAATACAGCAATAAGTTTTTTCTTCATATATAACTCCTATATTTTTAATAATATATTTAAGCCTGTTCCAGTAAAATAAATATTTTTTAGAGGGTTAAAACTTGCATTAGTTTGTGTTGTATCACTTTTTGCATTTGCAATTAAATGATGCAAGAACGGCACCCCTAGACCAAAAACCGTTCCCAAAGCAGCACCTGTAAGTACATCTGTAAAAAAGTGATTTCCACTTAGCATACGTAAAGCCCCTGTTCCCACTGCTAGAGCATAACTTGTTGCAATCACAGGTATTTTCCATACAGAATTAGGATAATACATACAAAAAACATAACTTACAAAGCCCGCTCCCATAAAGGCATTTGTAGTGTGTCCACTAGGCCAGGAATATTCAAAGTCGTGATTAGATATTGAACTTGTGTCATAGCCTTCAAAGTACATATAGGGGCGAACTCTTAGCATAGAAATCTTTAATAAATCTTTTGTGCCTTGTGTAAAGAAAATGGTTTCTGCATACATAATTGTTATGGTAAATAAGTCTTTTAGAGGCAGATTGCCTATGGCAGTTTGACCTGCAAATAATAAAGCAGGAAGCAGGGCTAAATCAATGCCACAGGTTAGAGTTCCTATGTTATCTATAGTATGATTATATGCTTGCATTGCCCAGCGGTCTATGGCAGGAACAGAATCAATATCATAAGTCTGTCCTGTATATTCTGGCTGTGAAAGTACATTGCGCAAAACTAAGGCAGTGCCATATTCTGCTACAGAAGCCCCTAGCAAAATGCTGTCCCATGTCCAGTCTAAAGAAAAATATGCAGGCTCTGTTTTGCATTTTTCCCTTTCTGGAATGTTAACATTAATTAGTGCTTCTGCAAAGCAGTTAGAAAGAAGAGAAAATAAACTTACGCTAAGTAAAAATATTTTTTTTAAGCTATTCATAAAAATCCCTAATCTAAGGTTGATAGTTCATACATAAAGATGGACGCTGCCTGCGCCACATTTAAACTATCTATAAATTGAGTTTTGTCTTTAGACATTCCGCCATAGGGAATAATTATCAAGTGGTCGCAATTAGAGCGAACTTCTTGACTTATGCCCTTTTCTTCATTGCCCAGAACTAAAAGTATGGGCTTAGACAAACTTAGTTCTTTTAAGTCCCTTACGCTTTTCTTTGCGTCTAAAGATGTACCTATGCGAACCATTCGCCCTTGCATATCTTGAAGTAAGCGCGGAATTGATTTTATAGAATATATGTTTACATATTCCATGCCACCTTCTGCCACTCGATAGGAACTAGTTGTTATAGATGATTGAGCTTCATCAAGAGGAATAACGATATTCTTTATGCCAAAAAAGGCTGCACTACGGACTATCGCTCCTAGATTATTTGCGTTTCCTACACGGTCTAATAAAATAGCATGTTCATTGTTTTTGCACCACAGGGCTGTTATTTCTGTATTAAGAGGAACAATCTGTGGCACTTCTATCATGGCAACTACACCCTGATGGTGAACACTTCCGCACAGGCGTTCTAGCTCTTGAGAATCACGCACTTGGTTATATGGGCGTTTATTGCTTGCAAGTTTTTTGCACAAGCCACCAAAAAGAGGAGCACGTTCTGCGCTAAAATATAGTCTTTTTATGCGCTGCCAGCCATTTTTTTCTAAGGCTTTTACCGCAGCAAAACCACATACAGCAAGTTCATCATTCTTTGTGTTTTTCATCAAGGCTATTATAGAATATAATAAAAATAATGTCGAGAAAATTCATCATCACTTTTCAAGGGGGTGTTCTTGAACCCCGTGTTTTTGGAGGGGAGAAAAACCTCTACACGAAAGCGGGTTTTTCTCCCCTCCAAACCTCTCCCAAACTGCTTCCACTTGGGCGCAGTTTGTACAGCATCGCTTAGGCAACTTTTTTAACGTTAAGGGAACCTCGAAAAACTCCCTTTCAGAAAGTTTTTCGAGGTTCCTGCGAGTTGCCTCTAAAAACTGAAGTTTTTAGAGGCTCCCTTATGTTA
>CAJOPO010000086.1 GCA_905236315.1 uncultured Treponema sp. | reverse complement strand
GAAGCCGTCGCCTGGATCAGAATTTGGTGTGGAACCATTATCCTGAGCCTGACTACCATTATTACCAGAACCTTTGCTCTCTGCGAATTCAATAGATTCTACCACAACGTCAGTGGTATATACCTTCTGACCTTCTTTGTTTGTGTAGCTGCCTGTCTGAATTCTACCTTCTGTGACAAACTTTGTGCCCTTGCGAGCATACTTTTCAATAAACTCTGCTGTCTTTCCAAAAGCAACACAGTTGATAAAGTCTGCAGTCTGTTCATCACCTTCACGTTTAAATCTACGGTCAACTGCAAGAGAAAATCTTGCGACTGCACTGTTGTTAGCTCCACCGTAGCGTACCTCTGGATCTCTTGTGAGACGGCCCATAAGAATTACTTTGTTCATGTTCTTTCCTCCTTTGAACATCTGTTGACATAAAAAAAGCCCCACATAAGGGTATGCTTTGCTCTCCTTATGTCGGGGTTATTAGTTTGTTTTATTTATTAACAAAAACATGATATCACATTTATCAAAATTATGCAAATAATTTTAAAATAAAAAATTTGACATAAAAGTGATAGTAAGCTATAATATATTATATAGTTAATAATTTTGGAGATTTTTTATGAGTAATGAAGTTTATAATGATTTTGAAGTTGTACGGGCATTCAAAGAGTTGGAAAAAGAATTAACTCCTGAAAGATGCGAAAAAATAGATAATCAGATTAAGAATTATGATGAGAGAGCAGCTCGTGAATTATTTTCTTTTGACACCAATAAAAAAAGCCTACTAAAGGATGTTGATAGAATCGATAATTTAGAATTACTATCAATTAAAAACAAAAAATATTTAGCTTACATTTACATGCGTTTAAATGACTCTATGACAACATATGTCAGAAGATATACTGATGATAAGCAATTTACTAACTGGGATTTAACAAATGAAGCTTGTAATTTAAATGGGACTCTTTTAGAAGAAGAATATAAATTTTATGCCTTTAAATATTACAATCTATTAAAAGACTCTTTGTGGAAGGACGATTATAAATTACTATTAGATGCTATTTCTGCGAGCGAACAACTTTGTTCAATGCATTAAAAAAGGAGATGAACTATAATAGTTTCACCTCCTTTTTATTTTAGCTGTTTAGAACTTTATAACAAAATTCTTCGAGTTCAGAACCATTATCCAGTATTCTTAAGACTCGCAGTTTGTCGATTAATCTGTTTTTATGTTCTTCGTCGTGTTCGCCGTTTAAAATTTTTCTAGCGTCAACTCTAATAGACTCTTGGAATCCGTTATTTTTGTTCTTAAAGTTTTCTAATTTCATGTAAAAGCCCCTCCCAAAGGGCTAACGACTCTTGATATTATCTCCATCGTTGCCCTTATAAAGGGTCTTTATTTAGCGTTGTTTGTCGATTTCCTTTTTTAGAATTTCAACGAAACGCTTTGGCATTTTGCTTAAATCTGTAATCTCTAAAAACTGCGGTGCAATTTTCTTTGAGACTCCATAAGCATACAAATCTTTAATCTCGTCAGCAGCTTCTCCAATCCCTGCTGTAATTATCGAGATATTTTCCTTTGAACAAAGTTTCTCGATATCCATAATGTCAAGTTTTGCATTACCAGATTGCTTTAATTCGTAATTGTTAGGCTTATTAGGATAAAATCTAAATCCATACCCGTCATCATTTGGTGCGCCATCCGAAATTATAATTAACATCTTTTGAGCAGATTGCTCTTTTGATAACTTCTCGGCACAATAACGAAGAGCATAACCATCACGATTACAACCGCCTGCATAGTTTTCGATATTTGCAATTCTGTAAATATCTCTACCATCAATAGAATCAAATTCTGCGAATGAACTCAACCTAACGTCTCTAGTTGTTTGATGTCCGTAGCAACAGAACCTGATGTCCATTTCCTGACAAAACTTGTAAATCAACATTGCACTTTTTCTTGCGGCTTGTATAGAATCTCCATACATCGAACCAGACATGTCAATGAGTAAACAAATACTCATATCTGGAATATTTTCTGGAGCTTTCTTTGATGAAAATCTCTTAAGGTCTGTTCTATAGGCCTGTTTAAGCCTACGACCAGAATACAACCCATTAAGATTATCTCCAGTCTGCAAGTCGTGTATCTGCTTAGCCCACTCTTTAATTAATCTTTTAAGGATTGTATCGCATTCCTTGTTCAATTCATCAAAATCGTTAGGCTTTGAGGTATCTGTGATACGCTTAACTGTTGAAGTAACACCCTTGTGATAGTCTCCAAAATCCATGTTAGACTTTAAAGTATCACATTGTCTTTGAATATCCTTTTCCCTTTGTTTTTCTACTTTTTCCTGAGCAACATCGTTTTCAACTTTTGAAATTTCATCAGAACAATCACTATGGTCAAATACGCCATCTTGCTGCATATTAGGTGTAGATTGCATCTTTCCTTGCGAGGAGTCAGAAGAATCATTTTCACCTTCAAGAGGAGAGTAACCTGCATTAGATGTATCTCCCTGTTCGTCAGCTAAATCTTCTGACAAATCTAAGTTGTTATTTGAAGCACTTGAACCTTGACTATTTCCATCGCCGTCGCTATTTTCATCATTGTTTGATGAATTATTGCTATCGGCAGATGAAGAATTATTGTCGTTTGAATCGTTACCACTATTGCCAGAGTCTGAATTATTTTCTGATGAATCATTAGAAGAATCTGAATTATCGCTATCAGAAGACTGATTTTGATTATTCTTTTTTTCTTCTTCTTTTTTCTGCAGAAAATATATAAGTTCAGAAAGAATAGTTATGCAATATACATTACGTTTCTTTGAACTTTGCTCTATAAGTGAGGCATTAATGGTAGGCTTTAGATATTCTAAAGCGTCTACAGCTTCAATATTATCAAAATTCTCTGGTTCAAAACCGTTAACCGCATAGTTGAGTAACAAATTAAGAAAATCTGTTATTGTGTCTCCAGATGCACCGTTTGCTTCAACATACGCTTTCTCTTGAGCCGAAGCAATTTGTCTCATTGCTATGAGATACTTTCGATAGCCCATGTAGGTTTTAGCAAAAGTACGCTCAATGGCTCCATCCTCAATAATATTTGTAATCTTTAGGAATAATCCTTTTAATTGAGGACGTTGTTCAGGAAAGTTTTGCATATAATCATTTAAAGCTTTTGCTTCATATGATTGAATAGTGCCTATCATAATTTGACGTGCAATTCTGTTTTCGTCTTTGAAATCAGTCCATAGTCTATGGCTAACTTCGTGACATAAACAACCGATTAAGGCAGGGAATCTTTCTTTTCTGCTTAATCCCTGCACATATACATTATTTGCATTGAGATTAAATTCGCAATTTTCGCTAACGCAAGCAACATAATCCTTGTCAGTTCCCCAGAACACGTTTATTTTAAAACTAGGCATCTGATAGATTTTACCTACACCCCTTAGTAAGCTTTCAGCAAAATCTTTAAAGGCAGATGAAAGAAAAACATCTTTATCAGTAAGTTTATCTCTTTCTTCTGATATAGCTCTTTTTAAGCTATTTTTGAAGTTCATGTTTATTTTTCCTCCTTAAAAAATCAGCAAGGAAGAATTCTTCCTTGCTAAAAATTACTCATACATTGAGCATTCACCAAACTTAGCATCAATACAGCCAGTAGCTACTTCTGCTATAGCTTCTTCATCTTGTGACACCTTGTTAATTACGGTTCTTTGAGCACATTCTCTGATAATATCAGCATTTGCCTCTGTTTCGCCCATATCTTCGAGGTCACACATAATTTCAATAGCCCAATTATTGAGTTCTCGTTGTCCACAAACTCCATCGTCGATACCCTTATCTTGGCAATATTTATTGATATCTTGTACCACTTCAGCCATTTCTTTAAGCATATCTTTAGAATAAAAGTCTGGAACAACTTTTAATGTTCTCTCAACCATGACACTAACTTTTTCGTTCTGGAAGTAACGAACATCACCCATACGAGAAAGAACTGATTGATTGAGATTTGCTGTACCAACATATCCATTATTTGATGTAAAGATGATTACAGCATTTTTATGTTTCTTTAGGCACTCTCCAGTTGGAAGAGTAATGAAAGCATTTTTTCCTGTTTCAAGAAGTGCGTTAAGACCAACAGCTACACCTGCTCGTTTTACAATACCAATCTCCTGTATTTCTACAGCATATCCGTATCTGATAGCTTTTGTGAGCGGGCCTTCAACGTACTTGTAATCTTTTCCTTCAAGTCTTTTTGCAACTCGCTTATTTACTAGATTTATCATAGTTTCAATAAGCTCGCCCTCATCTACATTACCAGTTGGCTTTCTTTTATAGATTTTTATGAAAGAGGAATCAGGATCCATCATAATGTCAGAAACACTAGGAAGACCCATTTCTTTTCTAACGCCATTAAAATCTAAAGCCTTATTGGTTGTATTAGGGTATATCTGACCGATGAAATCGAAGATTTCCATGTCAGGGTTGCAAGTGATAATGTCATATACTAATCCAAGTAATCCAGAAAGAATTCTTGAACCTACGGATTTACCACAACCTGCAGGACCTACAAAGAAAAATGTTCTAATTGGTTCTGCATACTTTGAAGAAAGTTTACAATACTTTGCAGCACTCTTTGTCCATTCAGGAATATCAAGCCCATCAAGATTTGGAATAAGCAATTTTTCCTTATCTGTATAGCTTGTATCTAAAGCGAAATCCGTTAAAGAAACTTTAGAGGATTTCTGTGCAGTAAAATATCTAGGAGAACCAAGGATATCTTCTTTGACCTTAGTTTTCAGATCTCCCTGCGACAACACTTTCATGCAATTGCTCTTATCAGCGTTGTTGTCTGGTCTGTTCTTTTCTGGAACATACAGACGTACATTCGCATTATTAGTACCTGCATCTGTAATGTTTCTGTAGATACAATCAGTAAGTTTGGCAAGCTTTAAAGCAAAACTATTTAAGTTTTCTGCCTCGCCATTATTGATTTCACCCCAGAATGCTTTGTCATCATCGGCATGCTTTGTGTAAGGAATCAGATCCTCATAGCAGCTTTTAATTTCGTCATTTTCTGAAACAAGCTTCAACACTAAAGCTAAAAGTACAGCAGTACCTGTATAACCTACGCCTGTAGCCTTTTCAAAAATAACGTATTTTGCGGCTAATACTGTTGATGAAAGAGTAGTATCAATTGTTGCAGCTTTGACAGTAACATTTCTGTTTTTATCAAATGTAACTTTTGCTACTTGAACCTCTTTCGAGTTTAATGCATCAAGCTCTATTACATAGCCGTTTCCACAAGCACCTATATAACACTTTCTGTTTGAAGTGCCATTTAGGATTTTTACTGCGTCCCACAGATTTCCTGAGACGGAACATGAGTTTTTTGTGTTATTCCACGAACACCTTACTTCATCGGCAGGGTATCTTGGCTTCATGGACTGTAGCTCCCCTTTAAATGAATCTGACCCAAATTGTAAATAACTTAAAGACATATTAATTTAACCTCCAAAATAAAATATAGACCGTCCATAGGACGGTCACAGTAGTTACTGTTTTTCGTCCATAAGACGACTTCTTTTATAAGAAG
>CAJOPO010000085.1 GCA_905236315.1 uncultured Treponema sp. | reverse complement strand
TTGTAAGTCGCGCTATTATAGCGACTTACAACTCGCAGGAACCTCGAAAAACTTTCTGAAAGGGAGTTTTTCGAGGTTCCCTTATACAGCTTTTTTGTCAATTTTCTTCACATCTTCATCTCTTATATTCTATAATAGTATAGGAGAAGTTTTTATGTCAAAAGCCTACTGCCTTTTAAACCACTCACTCACACAAAAACAGACTGAAGAACTCAGTGCACGCTTTACTGTAACAGAAATCCTCTACCCGCCGAAAGAGCTTTCTGCTACATGGACGCAGATTCCTGCAACAGAGGTGCTTGATATGCGTGTCATCGGCGCGGTAACGGATTGGCTTTCTGCTGCACAGGCGGGTGATGTGCTTATTGTGCAGGGAGAGGCAGGCTCTACTTTTCTGATTGCTGATTATGCTCTTAAACGAAATCTTGTGCCTCTCCATGCCGTAACAAAGCGCGTTTCGCAGGAAGTAAAAATGGGCGAGCAGGTGGAAAAACGAAATGTGTTTGAGCATGTGTGCTTTAGAAAATACACCTATTACGAGGACTTATGAGCAGCATTTTCATTCTTTCAAATAGCGGAAGTCTTACGCGCGAGAGCGAACACTTAGTTTATGTTTCTTATGATATGAAGCGTACTCGTATTCTGCCGTTTAGAACGGAGCATATTATTATTGTAGGAAACGTCACTGTGAGCGGGGATGCCATGAGGCTTATCATGAAAAATGAGATTCCTGTGGTCTATCTTTCGCAAAACGGAACTTTCTATGGACGCATTGTCTATCAAGACAGCAAGAATATTTTCCTTAGACAAAAGCAGTTCCAACTTCTTTCTGATAAAAAGAAGAGCCTTGAAATAGCAAAATCAATCGTCATTGGGAAAATCAAAAATCAACTTACATTCATACAGCGTATAAAGCGAAGCCGTGGTACAAAAGTGGAATTTGAGTCTGCGGTAAAGGGAGTAAAATCTGCCTTAAAAAATGCGGAAAAAGTATCTTCCGTTGATTCATTGCGCGGGGTTGAGGGAAACGCGGCGAAACTTTATTTTTCAGCCTTTGCCTGTAACCTAATTCCCGAATGGGCGGCCTTTGAGAAAAGGACTCGAAATCCTCCGCAGTCAAATGTGAACGCTGTCTTAAGTTTTTTATACTCACTCTTAACCCACTATATTACAACGGCGATTGAGGCGCAGGGCTTGGACACGATGGCGGGGTGCCTGCACGAATTGAATTACGGCAGGGATGTTCTAGCGTTTGACTTGGTGGAAGAATTCCGTGTACCGATTGCGGATACTCTCACTTGTTACCTTTTTAATAAAAACATTCTTTCTGAAAAGGATTTTCGTACACAGGATTTTTCCTCTGAAAGTAGAAATGTTCCCGCTTCTGCAATAGAGAACGTTCCAGAGGAGGAAGCAGAGAGTGCGGGGGATAAAATCACTGCGGTTTATCTGAATGATGATGGAATGAAAAAAGTGTTTGAGGCTTTTATTGAAAAAATCAATTCTGCTGTTATTTATGCCCCCGCAAAGAAGAGGATGTCGTTTCTTGAAATAATGATGGAGCAGTCTAATATGTACAAGCGCGTTGTGCTAGGGGAGGAAACGGAATATAAGCCGTTCTATTACCGATGACATATATTATTTCTTACGATATTCACGAACCTAAGCGTCTCAAATCTGTGTCTAAGTATTTGGAGGATTTTGCGCGCAGAATACAGGCATCTGTGTTTCAATGCGAGCTTGAAAATGGTGATATGGAAAAGGTTAAGAAAATCCTGCTTTCAATGATAGACCAGAAGGAAGATTCTCTTTTGATTTTTCCAATCTGCAAGAAGTGTATAGAAACAAGGATAGCACTGGGAATTGAGCTTTTTTCAAGGAAGGATGAACTTTTTATGATTTTATAGGGGAATTAATTGATAGAATTTAAGCAAAAGCATGTACTTATTGCCTATGACATTCGCGATGCAAAGCGTCTTAGAAAAGTGGCAAAATGGGTTGAAAATTATGCATACAGGGTGCAACTTTCTGTTTTTGAGGCTGAATTTGATAGAAAGACCTTTTTGAAGTTTGTTAGTGGGCTTCAGAAAATAATTGATGAAATAGAAGATTCTGTGTACATCTTTCCGCTTTGTGAGGACG
>CAJOPO010000084.1 GCA_905236315.1 uncultured Treponema sp. | reverse complement strand
TTTACCAGTTATCCTGCCAAGGGTAAGTGCTGGGTATCTAAGTTCGGAAGGGATAACCGCTGAAAGCATCTAAGCGGGAAGCCCACCCCAAGATGAGACATCCCTAAGACTTTAAGTCTTCTAAAGGGCCCAGAGAGACCATCTGGTTGATAGGTTGCAGGTGCAGGTACGGTGACGTACATAGCCGAGCAATACTAATAGCCCGTGAGGCTTGGCCATATTATCATTCCCGTGGTTTTTTATGCCGCGGATTCTTGGACCACTTGTCCCTTATTTTGTGAAAAATGCTGGTGACCATGGCGGGGAGGAAATACCCGTTCCCATCCCGAACACGGAAGTCAAGCTCCCATGCGTCGATGATAGTGCCTTTTGGTGCGAAAGTAGATAGTTGCCAGCTTTATTTTTTATATTACATCCTCACTTTGAAAGTGGGGATTTTTTTTGTTCTGCTTTTGTACCTACGCTGGATTGGAGCCGTGCCGAAGGCAGTGCGGAGTGCAAAGAGCACGTAGCACCGAAGCGGCGCAAAGCCAGGAAACTTTGTTGAGCTTCGTCCTAAAAAATATTAAAATATGACGTATGAAAATTTTTAAAAATATTTTCTTTAAGGTGTTCCACTGTATTTGCATTTTACTTTTGTGTTGTGTTTGTTTTTCGTGTGCAACTTTTTCTCCTGTTAGAAAGGCAGAAATTTCTTATGTAGTTGATGAAAAAGAGCCTGTTCGTGACGATTCTTTTTTTGTTAAAAGTGAAAGTAACGAAGCCTTTACCATGGAATTTGATGAGGAAAAAAGAGAAACATTTGTAGATTTTCTTGTTGGAAAAAATATAATTCCTCCTTCTAAAAATAGACGCATTGTTTGTTACGGAACTCTTAGCGAAGTTGTAGTTAAGAATAATAAAGACAGGTTTTCGGAAGTTAGGGAAAAACTTTTTCCTCGCATGAAGAAAAAATATCGCTGGGACGGTTTTGTTTCTTACGATGGAAGTGAAAAAAATATTCGCCTAAATATAAAAGTTAGGGGCAAAAATGCTAAGCGTTTAATTTATGTTAGAGATGCTGACTGTGGGCTTATAAGTGTAGATGTAAAAACAGGGTTTGGAAGTAAATATGTTGATACTCCTTTTAAAATAGCTTCTGTTCATTCAAACTTTGACGTTTACGATATTTATGCTGTTAAGAATAAAAATTATCTTGCTTTTGGAAAAGATTCTTTAAATGAAAATCTTGTTAGAAAGAATATGCCAAAAATTTCTGTGAGGGAATTGTTAAATTTAAAGGGGCAGGTTTTTCAGATTTTAGATTCCGGTAGGAATGTTGTCGCTGAATGTAAGGCTGACAGGTACAGGATTTTTATTGAACCATCTGATGAAAAATATGCTTCTCTTGTAGAAACTGCTGGCTTTATTTGTACTTACATTAATGTGATGAATAGAGTTGATTCTATAAAGAAAGTTGAATGAATTTTTTTGAAGTTCGTTGAGATTTATAGGTGAAAGAAATTGAGTAAGTGTTACGACGGAATTATTTTAGATATTGATGGAACTATCTGGAATACAACGGGCATTGTTGCAGTTGCGTGGAATAAGGCAATAGATAAAAGTGGCATTGTTGCAAAAAAAGTAAATGCTCAAGATTTGCAAAAGGAATTTGGTAAAACCATGGATGTTATTGCCAAAGATTTGTGGCCTGATATTGAAGCTTCTAAGAGAGATATACTTCTTTCCATGTGTGTAACAGAAGAGCAAATTGCATTAAAAGAAAATTTTATAGATATAACCTATCCTAATGTTGTGAAATCTATAGAAAGACTTTCTAGTAAGCATTGTTTTTATGTTGTAAGTAATTGTCAGTCTGGTTATATAGAAGTTATGTTAGAAAAAACAGGTCTTGCTTCTTATGTAAAAGATTTTGAATGCTATGGCAGAACTGGTAAAGGAAAGGCGGAAAATATAATGCTTGTATGTCAGAGAAATCAAATATCCTCTCCTTTGTATGTTGGAGATACTCAAGGTGATGCTGATGCTTGTAAACAGGCAAGGGTTGATTTTGCTTTTGCATCTTATGGATTTGGTGAATGCAAAGAAGAAGATTTTGCTTTTAGATTGGAAAGTTTTTCTGATTTAGAAACTATAATTTAATTTTTTGAGGGGGAAATTATGCTTTATATTTTTGATATGGGTGGTGTTGTTACAACTACAGCAAACGTTTTTGGAGAGTGTGCAAGGCGTATTGGAATTACTGAAGAAGATTTTATAAGTTATGCCAGAGGTACAAAAGGTAAGAGCGATTCTTACGGTGATATGATAAAGGGCGCAAGTGATGGAGACTTTAGTACAAAAGAGTTATGGAAAATTTTTGAAGAGCGGAGCGGCATAAGGGTAAAGACTGATTGGCTTCATTATCTTTTTCATCCTGAATATATAAAAGGAACGCGCCGCCTGGTGGCATTGTTAAAATCGCAAGGGAACAGAGTTGTCTGCGGAACTAATACAATAGACAGTCACTATCATAATCATTTGGAACGAGGTGATTATACTGTTTTTGATCAGACTTATGCTTCTTGTTTTATGGGCGTTTCTAAGCCTGATGTCGAATTTTGGAAGATTATTCTTTCTGCAGAAAATGCAAAACCGGAAGATACTGTATTTATTGATGATAGGGAAGAAAATGTAAACGCTGCTAGAAGTCTTGGAATAAAGTCTTATCTTT
>CAJOPO010000083.1 GCA_905236315.1 uncultured Treponema sp. | reverse complement strand
TGCGAGTTGTAAGTCGCTATAATAGCGCGCCTTACAACATCGCATTTTCAAAGTTGCCTCTAAAAACTGAAGTTTTTAGAGGCTCCCTATAAAGTAAAAATTGAGGGAATTATGGCATATTATTATGAAGAACCTTCTCATACATTTGGAGAGTATTTGCTTATTCCAGGCTATACGTCCGCTGAATGTATTCCTGAGCATGTGTCGCTACGCACCCCAGTAACACGTTTTGATAAAAAGAACGGCAAACAGTCTGACTTTTATATGAATATTCCTATGGTTAGTGCTGTTATGCAATCTGTTTCTGATGACAAGATGGCTATTGCCCTTGCAAAAGAAGGAGGCATAAGTTTTATATATGGCTCTCAGTCAATAGAAAATCAAGCAGCAATGGTTGCTCGCGTAAAAGCGTATAAGGCAGGATTTGTAACTTCTGATTCAAACATTCGCCCCGACCAAACCTTAGAAGATGTAGTTGTTCTTATTCAGAAAACAGGTCATAGTACCATAGCAGTAACCGCAGATGGTAGTGCTCACGGTAAGTTAGAAGGTATTATTACCGAAAGGGATTTCCGCATAGACCATGTTCCCCAAGGGGCTAAGGTATGCGAATATATGACAGCTTTCAAAGACCTTATAACAGGTCAAGATGGCATTTCCTTATCAGACGCAAATGACCTTATCTGGAAACATAAAGTAAATCAACTTCCTATAATAGATAAAGATGGTAACTTAGTATCTTTAGTGTTCCGCAAAGATTTTGATAATGCTGTAGTTCACCCTAATGAATTACATGATAATAAACATCGCTATATAGTAGGTGCTGGCATAAATACAAGAGATTATATGCAGCGTGTTCCTGCCTTGCTAGAAGCAGGCGTTGATATATTGTGCCTTGATTCTTCTGAAGGATATTCTGAATGGCAAGCAAGAGCCTTGCATGATATTCATGAAAAATTTGGTGAGAATGTAAAAGTTGGTGCAGGTAATGTTGTAGACAGAGAAGGCTTTATGTTCCTTGCAGAAAATGGAGCCGACTTTGTAAAGATTGGCATTGGCGGTGGCTCAATATGTATCACCCGTGAGCAAAAGGGCATAGGGCGCGGTCAAGCAACAGCTACAATAGAAGTAGCAAAGGCTCGCGATGAATACTACGAAAAAACTGGCATTTACGTTCCTATCTGCTCAGACGGCGGCATTGTCCATGACTACCATATTACACTCGCTCTTGCAATGGGTGCCGATTTTGTTATGCTAGGTCGTTATTTTGCCCGCTTTGACGAAGCTCCTTCTAATAAACTTGTAGTAAATGGAAATTATGTAAAAGAGTATTGGGGAGAAGGTTCTAACCGCGCTCGCAACTGGCAGCGTTATGATTTAGGCGGTAAAAAGGGACTTTCTTTTGAAGAAGGTGTTGATAGCTATGTACCCTATGCAGGACACTTGCATGATAACGTGGCTCTTACGATTAGCAAGGTTATACATACTATGTGCAACTGCGGAGCGTTGAGTATTCCAGAATTGCAACAAAAGGCCAAGTTGACACTTGTTTCTGCAGTTACAGTACAAGAAAGCGGTGCCCATGACGTTATGGTAAAAACCCCTTCCATTAGGGCTGAATAAAAATAGGAGCTAAGTTATGAAAGTTGTTATAATAGGTGCCCAGTGGGGCGATGAAGGCAAGGGTAAAATTGTTGATTATCTTGCAGAAAGTGCAAACTATGTAGTGCGCTATTCAGGCGGTCCTAATGCAGGACACACAATAGTAGTAGATGGTAAGCAATATGCTTTACACCAAGTACCTAGCGGCATACTATACCCTCAAAAAAAGGTATTTTTAGGGGCTGGCATGGTAATAGACCCAGAAGCCTTATTTAATGAACTTCAAATGTTAAAAGATAATGGCATTAACTGGGAAGGCAGAGTCTTTATTTCTGATAGGGCACACCTTATACTACCAAAGTATCGTACAATGGATAAAGAGCGAGATGCAGCACGCCCACGTCCCATAGGAACTACAGGGCGCGGAATAGGAATAGCTTATGGAGAAAAAGCAAACCGCGATGGCTTACGTCTTGCAGACCTTGATTGGACAGAGAAGATGTCTGAATATACAGGTGAAGATAAGGAATATTTAGATAAATATAAAGACCGCCTTATCGCTATGCGAGTAGACCTAACTTCTGAGATGTGGAAGTACAGAAAGGAAAATATTTTATTTGAAGGTGCACAGGGGGCTATGCTAGATATAGATAGTGGAACTTATCCTTATGTAAGTTCAGGTCCTTCTTGTGCAGCAGGGGCAGCCGTTGGTAGTGGCATAGGTCCTCATGACCTAGACCGCATACTAGGTGTATTTAAGGCTTATGAAACAAGAGTTGGTAACGGAGCTATGCCTAGTGAGTTTAATAACGAAAGCGAAGGGGAACTTTGCGAGTATGTAAGAAAAACTGGTCGCGAATATGGCGTTACTACAGGAAGAGCTAGACGCTGTGGCTACCTTGACCTTGTTGCCTTACGTTATGCTTGCCGAGTAAACAGTTTAGATGGTCTTGTCTTAACCCACCTAGATATTTATGATGATATGGACCAAATAGAAGCCTGCGTAGCCTATGATATAAATGGTAAGATTGTTACAGACTTCCCTGCAAATGTAGAAGCCTTAAATGCTGCAAAGCCTATCTTAGAAAAGTTCTCTGGTTGGAAGACCCCCTTAAAAGAGATAAAGTCCTATGATGCTTTACCAGAAAACGCTCGTAAGTATATAGAATATATAGAAGATTATACAGGAACTCCTGTAAGCATTGTTTCTGTTGGTTATGAAAGGGATGAAACTTTTATTCGCTCAGACCCATGGAAGTGAGTCAACCTGTGAGATAACGAAGTTATCGACCATATCTATGCTTTTTATTTAAAAAAAGAGAGGGGATAGTGCAAATATTAACCTCCCAATAATACACAAATAAAAGGTTAATATTTGCAACTGTTTTTTAAGTCCGCTTTACGCGCTCTTAAAACTCTAAAAAGCAGTCTTGGTGGAACTAGGCTGCTTTAGTCAGTCTTGTTATATGCAAGTATAGCAAGGCTGACTTTTTTATATAAACACTTTATACATAAATATTTTTTACCATATCCTTAAAAGTATCTCCCCTATCAAACTCATTTACAAACATACCAAAGGATGTAGCACCAGGAGAAAACACTACAGGAATGGGCGCATCATCTTTATGATAGTCATATATTTCTTCTGCGTTAGGAGCGATAAGATTAGCCTTTAGAACACCCAATAGCACTTCTAGGGAATCAAAGGGTCCTAAATATGCAACCCCTCGTTCTTCTAGCAAAGGAATTAAATTATCTGTACCCGTACCAGAAAGTAGATATACTTGTATAGGTGGAAGTTCATCACTGTCTTTGCCAGATAGAGTATCTGCTAAAGATGTAAAGTCTAGCCCCTTATCAGTGCCACCGCCAATAAATATAGTTCTTTGCCTAAAAGACGCACAAGCTGCAACGGCGGATTGTGGCACGGTAGAACAGCTATCATTATAAAACACCACCTTAATAGGACTAATAGGACTTTTCCACTCATGAAAATACTCCAAGCGATGAGGAATACCTTCCCAGCGAGATAGGGTGTTTTTTGTTTGCTCTGGGCTTACATTCATTAAGCGCATAGTAAGGGCTGCATTTAGAACATTTGTTCTTATATGCTCTCCTTGCACCTTTAGGCTTTCCATTATGGGTTCATACTTTAAGTGAGCCGCTTGTGCGGTCTTACTCATTAAATGCGTAGGAAGTTTTGCATAGCCAAACATTTTGCCCCTATAGTCCCGCTGGAATACACCAAATATATCCTTAGGCAACTCTTCCTTGCTATAGCGGAAAACCGTTCCGCGAGTTTCTATAGCAAAAGAATCTCCCCAACATCTACACACAGGTTTTATGTTATAGCTTTCACTCAAATAATCATCTATATCATAATCTAATATTGTAAAATCATCAGAAGTTTGGTCAGCATAAATAAGACGCTTATCTGCAACATAGTCATCCATATCTTCATACCAATTCTGATGGTCAGGAACTATCTTTGTAATTATGGCAATCTTGGGCTTTAAGACCTTTCTACCTCGTAAATCCGCTAACTGCCAACTAGAAAGCTCTAGCACTACAGGAGTAGTTCCGTCTGTTTTATCTAAAAAATTAAGAGGGCTTACTGTTATGTTACCACCTAAGAAAGTCTGAAAGCCCACGCTTTTTAGCCCATAGTCTATGGCACTAGCCGTAGAGCTTTTTCCCTTGCTACCAGTTACGGCTATAATAGGGGCTTTTGTAAAGTGAAGAAACACACTTAAATCTGTTTCTATATGCTTAGCAGCAGCAAGGTAGGCATTACCTTCATATTTTACACCAGGATTCTTTATAACGCAGTCAGCATTTTCAAAATCCTGCATTCTGTGCCCACCTAGTACATAAGTAAGACGACTTTTATCTAAAGATGGGTCTTTGTTTAGACTATTAATGGAAGTAGCTAACTGTTGCTGATTTTTCATATCAGTAACGGTTACATAGGCACCCTTACGCAGAAAAAATCTTGCACAGGCCTCTCCCCCCCCATTTAGTCCTAAGCCCATTATTGTTATTTTCTTACCTGCTATATCATCTATAGAGTTAAAATAACAACCTTCAGGATAAATATGTTTTTCTTTCATAATAGATTTTATTACTCCCTGCTTGTACACAATGATTGTCTGCAAGAAAAGCGTTGAATAGCTTGTTCAAAAAGCAAGTCCAAAAGTTTAGTAAAACTTAAACCTTCACTTTCACACATCTTTGGAAACATACTTATACTTGTAAAGCCCGGTATATTATTTATTTCATTTAAATAAATATCCTCGCTATCTCTATCTATAAAGAAATCTACTCGAGCAAGACCACTAGCGTCTAAAACCTTATAGGCCTTTTTAGCAGTTTCTCTTATATATTCAAGCTTTTCTTTAGTTAAAAGAGCGGGTATCTTTAACTCGGCTCCATCGGGGTCATTATATTTAGCATCATAGTCATAAAAAACATGCTTTGGAACAATCTCTCCTGGCCCATACGCTTTTAGCATACTAGCGTCATTAGAAGGGTCGGCAGTTATACTATTGCCCATTACAGAACATTCCACCTCGCGAGCATTAATTGCTTTTTCTATAAGAACTTTATTATCCCACTGAAAAGCTTCCATAAGAGCAAAAGAGAGTTCCCTTTTATTTTCTGCTTTTGAAGCCCCATCGCTAGAACCTGCCGAACAAGGCTTTACAAAGAGAGGAAAGTGCAAATTATCTATAGCCTCTTGTACTATTTTATCATATGTACTGCTGTCATTTATATCTGCCCTAGTTAAGCAGCGGTATGGAACTATAGGAAGTCCTGCATGCTCCCATAATATTTTAGCATGAACTTTATCCATAGAAGCAGCAGAAGCAAATACTCCACAGCCCACATAGGGCAAACCTGCCATTTCTAAAAGCCCCTGCACAGTGCCATCTTCTCCATAAGTGCCATGCAATACAGGGAAAACTACATCACAGGGAACAGGAAGGGCTTTTTCTTTTCCCCCGCCAAGAAACACGCTCACTTGCATACTAGAGTCTGTTTGAGTACCCAAAGCTTCCCCTAAAACGCAATCGGGTGCAGAACGTAGTTTTTCTATCACATCATTTTTTTGAAGGAACCATCTTCCGTTTTTATCTATAAAAATAAGGCTTACATTATGTTTTTGGTCTATATTACGAGCAACAGCGGAACAACTTTTTAGTGAGATTTCATGTTCACCGCTTTTTCCGCCATATAGTAGAACTATATTCATATTATTTTGTATTCCCCCTGTGTATTATCGGAGTATAATAGCTCTAGTTATAGAAGATTTTTATTTACGTGTAAACTTGAATGTGTAAATTATCAGCGATTCCCCTTCGCCCTGTTATGTGTCTTACATAAAAGCTGGCAATTTTCCGCGTCCGTAGAGCCGCCCTTACTCCAAGCGGTAACGTGGTCGGCATCCATCTCGCTGATTTTCCAGATTTTATTCTTGTTCGCCGTGTCGCTGATTGCGCAGAGAGGACAGTTTGACTCGCCTTTTTGTTTTGCGGCTTCGGTCTGCTTTGTGTATACAGATTTCTTTGTGCGCTCATCGAACACACGGATATTTAAAAGCGTTTTGTCGTTCTCTCCGCCCAAGACATACTCAAAAACGCCACGATTGTTCGTCACAAAATCGTCCACCAAAAGTTCTGTTATTCTCTCCCAAAGTCTGTCGATGTTGTAGCCGTTTGCGTGGTAGGTTTCGTAAATTCTTCCCCATTCAAGACCGCGCATCTCGCTAGTCGTGTCCTTAAATGTCGCGTCTATCCAGTCAATCACGGTGTCGAAGAAAGTCTTGAGTTCGTTAATGTTGTCGTCATTGCGGTGGAGGCTCATATACTGTTCGATAGTCTGATTGTTGTGGGCGGCAACCCATTGTAAAGCAGTATGCAAGAAATCCTGACGACTTGCCACTCCAGAAACATAATCTGACCAAATCGCAATTTTAGGACTTGAAGAATTGGAAAAGTTTTCTTTCGCTTTAGTCACGAATTTTCCCGAATAAATAGCGTTCAAAAGTTCCTGCTCATTGAGCGGAATCCCTGCGATGTTTATAGTCTTGAACCATTCCTTGATTTCGCTTTCCTCACCCTCGCAAATGTAGATAAGCAATTTTGTCTGCAAGATTCTTTCCTGCAAATCTTTTGGCATATTAAAAATGTAATGTTCCCTGCCGTTAATTTTTATGGCGAATTTTCCCGTTACAAATCGTCCGATTGAAGTAATTCGCTGCTGACCGTCCAAAATCTCTAATTTTCCGTCATGTCGGCGGTTAAAGTAAATCAAGCCAATTGGATAGCCCTTCAAAATTGAATTGATGACCGCGACATCTTTCTTTCCATCGGCGTAGATGTAATTGCGCTGATACTCTGGCTGAATAATCAAATCGCCCAAAAGCCCATAAAGACCTTTCCCTTCAAGTTCGTTATAGACAAAGCCCTTGCAAATCTCTTCAACTGTGTAGTCCGTGCGAAGTTCAGTTTTCACAAAAATTCTCCTTGTTGATTTATTTTCTCACCTACACATATATATATGCGGGAAAATGAGTTTTTCGACAATGAACTTCAATAAATTTTCGTTATTTTTGCATTTTTTTATGTTTTATCAATATTCGCGGATAGTTTGCCTTATAAAGAAGTCCATTCACTTCATAATATGGCTTGTCGGTCAAAGGTTCGTCAATTTTCAGAACTGCTCCGTCATTTAGCTTTGTTACTTCCTGAGTAGTTCCGTTCGGGTTGTGCTGTATCTGCCTGTCATAAATCTTCGTCCTAAAATCATTTCCTATGGGGCTTTTTGCAACCGTTAGAATCTCAAACTGTTCGGGGCAATATTTATCCAAAAAAGAAATCGGAACGCCCATAACGCCATCGTAATCTGAAGGAATCAAATCTGTATATGGAACTTCAATAGCATCGTAATTGTCATATTTCTGATAGCCGACTTCCTTAAAATCCTTATGACTTGGATGTTTGAGATTTTGAGACTGCGTATTTAGCTCTAACGGCTTGTGCCTTCTTCCGTGTTCCATATTCGTGAACCAAATTGATGCAACATTCTTCATCTTTACGCCGTCTATGATTTTATCCACATCGTCATTGCTTGTAGTCTCAAACCAAAGACCGCCCGCCCATTCAGTTCGCCCAGACCAGATTTTATTTTCTTTTATGAGCGGAAAAACTTCCTTATAAGTAATTGCGCTTTTGTTTCCTATAATGACGAATTTCTTGTCCGCCTCCATAAGCCACGGCACAAACTCGCGAAAAAGCGAAAAAGGCGGATTTGTCACAATGATGTCCGCTTCATCGCGAAGAGCTTTCACCTCTTGACTCCTAAAGTCGCCATCGCCGTCCAAATATCGCCACTTTAATTTATCCAAGTCGCGAGGTGGCTCCTCTTGGTCCGTGAGCGTAAAGATTTTTCCGTGCTTTGGGGATTTTGCCTCATCATAATTCGGATTTTCAGTTTCAAAAAGAGTTGGCTGCCAGTCAAAATCGGGCTTGGGATTTTTTGAATCGTAGGCATAAGAAGTTGAAATGAGTTTTTTAAGACCGAAAACGTCAAAATTCTGCGCGAAAAACTTGGTAAAGTTGCTCCATTCGGGGTCATCGCAAGGGCAAAGAACGGTCTTGCCACGAAAAACATCGCCGTCATATTCAAGATAGGCTGAAATTTCCTTTTGAATGTCCGCATACTGAGTGTAAAATTCATCATTTTTGGCATTTTTTGCCGCCGAAAGATTTTTATTCGCCATCGTTTTTCCTCTATGAAGGAGTATAGCATATTTTATGCAGTTTTGATATATAAAAAAAACTTGCAAATACAAACATTCCGTTCCATAATTATATTTATGTGGAATTATAATCTTGTTATTCCTAATTTTTGTGTACTCATTACATTTTTGATATTTTATTTTTCAAAGCCACGCCTTCCTGTAAAAATAAATCGTTCTTTTATACGTATATTAATAGTAGAAATGATAGCTATAGGAACTGATGTAATATCATCTTTATGCTTAGAACATCATGAACTATATCCAAATATATTTCTGCGCCTTGTAAATATACTCTTTTTTGCAACCTTTCTATTGCGCTCTTTTTTCTTCTTTTTGCTCACCTGCGATGCCCTAAAAATCCGCATAGCAAAAACACCTGTCTTAGCATTTTTATGGGGAACCGTTCTTATTGCAACAGAGCTTATATCTGTGCTTAACATTCACTGGGATTTGCTATTTTCTATTACAGAAAAAGGCTTTGCTCGTGCTTCGTACTATAATATAATCTATGTATGTGCATTCTTTTATGTGTCTGTATCTATATTGTTTACATTAAAGAAGATACATCACATGCCAAAGTGGGTAATCATAAGCACTTTATCCTTTAATGGAGTGCTTTTTTTAGGATATATCTTACGTATCAATTTACCTAAATACTTGATTATGGATAGTTTCTGCTTACTTGCAATTATCATAATATACACTTCTTTTGAAACTCCTTCCTTATATATAGAAAACAGAACAGGCAATTTTAATAAAAAGGCAATGTTTAACGTAATGGAAGAAAAGCGAGGAACTAAGTGTCAGTTTATAGCTGGCTTTGTTATCTATAACTATCGCGAACTAAGAGAAATGTATAGTAATTTGCAAATGGATATGGCAATTTCTCTTATAGGGCAGTATTTATTAAAGACCTTTCCAAAGTTAGTTCCTTTTTATGTGAATAATGGGGAGTTTGTCCTTTTAGGAAACGATGGCTCTGTTTGCGATAAGGTAGAACAGGAGCTAATGAAGCAGTTCAAAAACACTTGGCAAGTGGGCGAAGACCTTGATATTCTTCTTGAAATAGGCTTTGCAAATGTAGAAAGCGGAATATTAATAGAAGACCCCGATTTAATAATAAAGGGTCTTAATGCCGCTCTTACAAAGTTAGAAGGCATAGAAAAGAACCATGTTACTGTTACACAAAAGACTCTTGAAGTAATAGAAGAAAACACAGAAGTACATCTTGCAATGGAAAGAGCCATTGAACAAGACTCTGTAGAGCTATTTTTGCAACCTGTAGTAGATGCAAATACACATAAACTAGTAGGTGCAGAGGCCTTAGCAAGAATAAGGGATTCCTTTGGGAACATTGTTCCGCCCACATTATTTATTCCCCTTGCAGAGCGTAATGGGCGCATTAATATGCTAGGGAAGCAAATGTTTGAAAAGACATGCAAGTTTATAAGCGAGCATGATATAGAAGCGATGGGCATATCTTGGATAAACGTAAATGTTTCTCCTGTGCAATGCTTGCAGTATGATTTAAATGAACAATTTACTTCTATATTAAAGAAGTATAATGTTGATGTTAATAAAATACATCTTGAAGTAACAGAAGCGGCAATGATTGATTATGCCTTATTGCAAAAGCAAATACTTCAGATGAAAAAGAGTGGCTTTCAGTTTGTTTTAGATGATTATGGAAGTGGCTATTCAAATGTTTCAAGATTAAAGAAATGTCCTTTTATTAATGTAAAGCTTGATATGGAAATTGTCTGGGACTATTTTAAAGTTCAAGATGAAATTTTACCAACCCTAGTGCAAGTGTTTAAGCGTATGAATTTTACAGTAACAGCAGAGGGTATAGAAAGCAAAGATATGGCATTAGAAATGAAAAAGATAGGTTGTGATTATTTACAAGGATTTTGCTTTGACCAGCCTCTTCCTGCAAAAGATTTTTCAAATAAATATGAAAAAAACACTTGAAATCTTTCTTTAGATATGCTAGTATTATCATGCTGGATAATTTAAGAATTATTCTTCTTGTTTTTGCCGAAGAATCAATCATTTAGTATATGCCCATGATTCTTCGGTTTCTTTTTATCTTCATCTTTCTTATCCTATCTAAATGCTCACCTTTCCACTAACTAAATATTTCGTTAATTCTAAATAAACAGCCCCTTCTAATCTAATTAGATTACACTCCCGTTCGTGTAGTTGTCACTCCCCCAAAGCTACAAAAGCACTACATGCAGACAGCAAGAAGGCAAGGAAGACAGTTTTTGAGAAAAGCAAGTATTGATTAAAATCGAACACTAATTCTTATGAACAAAAATACTATGTTTATCTTAAAAAATTAATTATGCTGCTAACAAAACACGGGGGTCAAGGGTACTCCCTTGAAAATTGATTCCCATTGTAAGAATAAAAATGCCCTTGCACTAACAGGGCTTTTAAGATATTCTGTATTCTATGGCTTATGAAGTAACTGCGACCCGTAGAAGGCCGCAAAGTTTTGAAAACCTTGTAGGACAAGAATTTGTGGCTTCTACTTTAAAAAATGCCATTCAGTCTGACAAGATAGCACATGCATATTTATTTTCTGGTCCACGTGGCTGTGGTAAGACCTCTACAGCGCGTATACTTGCAAAAGCCCTTAACTGCGAAAAAGGTCCTACGGCAACACCTTGTGGGCAATGTTCCTCTTGTAAAGAAATTACAGCAGGTTCCTCTCTTGATGTAATAGAAATAGACGGTGCTTCAAACACTAGCGTAAATGATATAAGGCAGATAAAAGATGAAGTCCTCTTTCCGCCTTCTCGCTGCCGCTATAAAATCTATATCATAGACGAAGTTCACATGCTTTCTACTAGTGCCTTTAATGCTTTACTAAAGACAATAGAAGAGCCACCGCCTTATGTTATTTTTATTTTTGCCACTACAGAGTTGCAAAAAGTGCCTGCTACCATAAAAAGCCGCTGCCAGCAGTTTAATTTTAGATTAGTTCCCATAGAAAAGGTAAAGGAGCAACTTGCACAAGCCGCTAAGGAAATAGGCATAAAGGCAGAAGACGAAGCTCTTTATTGGATTGCACGAGAATCCACTGGTTCTATGCGCGATAGTTACACTCTCTTTGACCAAGTAGCAGCCTTTAGCGAGGGAGAGATAACCTATGATAAAATACGCGATAAGCTAGGACTAGTAGGTGTAGACCGCTTAAATGAACTTTTTGAACAATGCGTAAAATCTGACGTTGCCACTGCCCTAGTAAAACTTGATGAATACTTACAAAATGGCGTTTCTATAGAGCAACTTATAATTAATTGTACTGATTATTTGCGTTCCCTATTGCTTATAAAAAGTGGCATAACAAAGGAATCTCTTTTAGGGCAGGCTGTAGACCGCTATAGTGCTAGTGTTCTTTCTGCATGGAACAACATTCAAATAGAAAGGGCTTTAGACATCTTTATGCAATTATATAGAGATATTAGGTATTCTTTAAGTCCTCGCTATGAATTTGAATTAGCAGTGAGCCGCTTATGCTGGCTAAAAGACTATGTTTCTCCTTCTGAAGTAAAAAAAGCCATAGAAGGAGTGCGTCCCTTATTAGAAGGTGCTAGTGGAGCAAGAAGCATTGTTATGGACGCTCCCGCACAACCTGCCGCGCAGCCTGTGCAAGATAAAGATAAAGCATTAAAAAAGGAGCAAGTTTCTTCCCCGCAAAAAGAAGCCCCACAGCATAACACTTACGTGCCAATGTTTTCTGCCCTAGCAGAAGCGCAAATGCAAGAAGAAACAGAGGAGACAGAAACAAACCCTTTTGAAGAAAGCGGGGCTGAACCGCATACAGAAAATTCAGCAATAAATACTTCCATAAGTGAAGAGCCAAGCCCTGCAGAGCCTACCCCTCCTGTAGTAACACAGGTAGATATAAATTCTGTAGAGAGCATAAAAAATGCAATGATTCAAGAATTCAATGCAGAAGATGCTATGCTTGCAGGCCTTTTGAGTTCTACTTATAATTGGCAGATAAATGGGAATGAGCTAAGCGTTGTGATTCCTAATATGTTTGAAAAAATGCGCTTAGAACAAAACGCACAGAAAATAGAAAACTATCTTTCTGCTACATTTGCTAAGAAGATGTCTTTTTCTGTAAAATTAGAAGAAGAAAAGGCTGATATTCAAGCAGAAGAATTGCCTACTGCAGTTCAAATACTATGTGATATGTTTAAAGGCTCCGTCTTGGGAGCGGAAAAGTAAAAATATTAAGAGGTGAAAATATGAATACATTTGATTTATTAAAAAATATTGCTAACATGGGTAACGTAAAAGAGCAGCTAGATGGTGTACAAGAACAACTTGCAACACTTAGAGCAACTGGCTCTTCTGGCGGAAATATGGTAAATGTAACGGTAAATGGCAAATTTGAACTAGTTGATATAAAATTAGACCCAATTTGCGTGGATAATCGTGATGTTCCTATGCTACAAGACCTTATAAAAGCCGCTCATCATGATGCAATGAACAGAATGCAAGACTATATAAAAGACAACTTAGCTCCTATGATGCAATCGTTTAATATTCCAGGTATGAATTGATTTTATGAATGCCCTTGAAGAAGTAACAGAAAGTTTCTCTCGTTTACCAGGCATTGGAAAAAAGAGTGCAGGGCGCATAGCAAATTATCTACTTAAAGCGGATTCTGTTTTTATAGAGCGATTTTCCACACAGATAGCCTCTTTGCAAAAGCGAATACATGCTTGCTCTATCTGTGGCTCTTGGACAGAAAGAGACCCCTGCGCTATATGCACGGATGTAAGTCGCGATAGAACAACTATTTGTGTTGTAGAGCAGCCTCAAGATGTGTCTACCATAAATAATTCTCATGAATTTAACGGAATGTTTCATGTGTTAGGCGGGGTTATATCTCCTTTAGAAGGAGTTGGCCCCGACCAGTTGCGCATTTCTTCTTTAGTTGAGCGGGTAAAAAACGAGGGCATAAAAGAAGTTATCCTTGCTACAAATCCCACTGTAGAAGGAGATACTACGGCTCTTTATATACAACGCATTTTGCAAGACACAAATTGTTCTGTAACACGCCTTGCGAGCGGGCTTCCTGTTGGTGGGGATTTAGAATATGCGGATAAATTAACCCTTGCGCGTAGTTTCCGTGGTAGAGTTAAAATATAGGTGATGTTACAGAAAGTATGCCAAAACTTTCAACCGTCATTTTGAGCGATAGGCGTTGCGATAGGCGTTGCGATAGGCGTTGCGATAGGCGTTGCGATAGGCGTTGCGATAGGCGTTGCCAGCGAAAAATCTGTGAATCTCGCAGATTTCCGCTAAAACTCGATAGATTCTTCCACAATG
>CAJOPO010000082.1 GCA_905236315.1 uncultured Treponema sp. | reverse complement strand
TTCCATGGTGCTCACCGACAGAGAAACAGAAAGCAAAAATAGAGCAGACGGCGCAGACCATTCTTGATGCTAGGGCAAAATACCCAGATTCATCGCTTGCCGAACTCTATGATGAAACGCTTATGCCCGCCGACTTGCGAAAAGCCCACGAAGCGAACGATGCGGCGGTAAAGAAAGCATACGGTTTTTCATCGAATATGGGGGAATTAGAAATAGTCGCGGAACTATTTAAAATGTACGAACAGTTAGCCAAATGATGTAAGTTCGCCGTAGGCGAACGACATGTACGAGGCACAGACACAAAAATCGTAGGAATGTGATATAATGTAAACAGGAGGTGTAAATATGCTTACGATGGCACAGATTGAAAATCAAGTAAATTTGTTTTCGTTCGAGGAGCAGTTGCATTTGCTGGCGTATATCGCCAACAAGGTCAATGCGCGTTCTGCGGCTCCTGCCAAAAAGACGAAGCGCACGGCGGGCGGGCTTACGGGCAAATTCTTTATGGCGGAAGATTTTGACGAAACACTTGACTGCTTCAAGGAGTATATGTGATGTACATTATCGATACGTACGCGCTTTTATGGTACTTGCGAGATTCTGATGAACTTTCATCGCGCACCCGCAGAATTATAGATAACGCAGGCAAGATATTTACGAGCGTTGCTTCTCTATGGGAAATCGCGATAAAAAGCAGCATAGGTAAACTTGATATAGCTTTTTCAATCGCGCAAATCGAGGTGCTGTGCGATGAAAAGGACATTGCGGTACTGCCGATAAAATCAAAGCACTTGGACGATTTAAAGAATCTGGAAAAGCACCACAACGACCCGTTCGACCGTCTTATCATCGTCTAAGCCCGCACGAATAAATCATGTAGATGCTAAACTGAACCAAATAGCTTCAAACCATGTCTTTATTTTTAAGCATTTGGTTCTACTGGATTATCATCTTCGTCTTTTACGCCATCTTCCGTTATATAATATGGCTTTATTGGAGGAAAGCCGTTAAAGCCCACGCTTGCATAACTAGATGTATAAGCCCCTGTACTAAGCCAATATACTTTATCCCCTATCTTTAAATCTACGGGGAGTTTATATTTTATATTTTCATACATTATATCGGCACTATCACAAGTGGGACCTGCAAGAATAACCTCTCCCTCTTTACCACCATCTTTAGTAGTAATAACAGGATATTTTATAGACTCATCAAGGGTTTCTATTAAGCCATTAAATTTTCCAGTATCTAAATACACCCAACGCTGCAAAGCCGTATTATTTTTGCGACTAATAAGAACAACTTCACTTGTAAGAATACCGCTATCCCCCACCAAAGAACGACCAGGCTCTAAAACTATCATAGGAATATCATCACCAAAGTCATCTTGTAAGTAACGAGCAATTTCAGAAGCATAATCTTGCAATTCATTAGAAGGCTGTATGTAATGTGCAGGAAATCCGCCACCCATGTTTATCATAGAAAGCTTAATGCCCTCTTCTTCTTCTAGTGATTCAAAAAGATATTTTGTCTTAGCAATAGCATCGTTCCATTGACCAATATCACGCTGCTGACTTCCCACATGAAAACTAATTCCATAAGGAGTAAGACCATTATCCCTTGCCCACACAAGTAAATCATAAGCCATATCTGGGTGACAACCAAACTTGCGAGAAAGCGGCCAGTCTGCAGTAGAGGAGTTTTCTACAAGTATGCGCACAAAAACACGAGAACCAGGAGCTTCCTTTGCTATGTTCTTTAGGTCTTCTTTAGAATCGGTAGCAAACATACGTACACCTTTTTCGTAAAAGTATTTCACATCGCTTGCCTTTTTTATTGTATTACCAAATGATATTCTATCTGGAGAAATGCCTAAAGAAAGAACATCGTCTAACTCATAGCGAGAAGCTATATCAAAATTAGACCCTAGTTCATCAAGCATCTTTATTACAGGAACACCTGGATTTGCTTTTACTGCATAATAGACATGGGCATAAGGGAAAGAATCCTTTAGCTGTATAAAATGCTGCTTTATATTTCGTAGATTTATAAAAATATTGGGAGTTTGAAAGCCCTTTGAAACTTCCAAAAAACGATTCCATTCATTATCAGAAACATATTCCGCACGATTAAACATGGGCGTCTCCTGTAAAGAGGTTTCAAAAATCAAGTGATTGAAACTTCTTTATTTTTTCCTATTTATTTTAGTAAAAAAACGCAATAAAAAGTATTGCTAATATAGTTTCAAAATGGTTTAAAACCACTTGCGAAAGTACCAATATTACACTCTCGCGTGAATAATTTTTGAAACAAAGGTGATAATATCACAAATGAAAAACTATGACTATATATTTTTATGATTTTTTATAAAAAATCTGCTGATATTGTATGTAGCCCTTAAAATAAATTCGATGTTACACATTTAGTTCTGTTAGCCATTCCTCTATACCCGCTATTTTCTATCCTCTATTTTCTATCGTCTAAGCTCTAACTTCTAAGTTCTCCCCTCCTATCTTGCAAGTGTAATTTTTTTTTTGTATATTGGAAAGCACATTAATAAATACCTAAAAACTGGAGCAAAATATGCGTTTTGTAAGTACACGAGGAAAGCAAGAAAGCGTTTCTTTTAAACAAGCACTACTCGACTGTATGCCAGAAGACGGCGGACTTTACGTGCCATACGAGATGGACGACTTACGCAAATGGATTTTATATGCAGATGAAAATACATCATTTGCAAATCTTGCAGGTACACTTACATCTGCTTTTATAAATAAAGAATTTAGCCCGCTTGTGTGCGAAGCCATAGCAACAAACGCTTTTACCTTTTCGCCTGTAATA
>CAJOPO010000081.1 GCA_905236315.1 uncultured Treponema sp. | reverse complement strand
TTTCCATAGTAATTCTTTTATTATTTTTATTTAGAGATTTATTTGGTTATGGCACTATAACCTTACCATCTACGGTGGGGTTAATAGAAAAGCAAATAATACATTATACAGAAGGCAAAGTTTATCCAGGAGTCTTTTGGGCATCTATCTCTGGTTCTTTAGTTTTAACAGCACTTACAATATCTATATTTTCGTTTTTTGTTACTAAATTAAAGATTACAGAAGACATAATGAGGGCGGAAGAAAATGTTGAGTAATTTGTTTTATTATGTATTTTTCTCTTCTGCCTTGTTAGTGTATGGGGTAGGACTAAATCGTTCTGTAGTGGTAAGTAGCAATATAAAGCATCTAGTGCTGGATTGTGTAAAAATGCTTATAGAAGTAAGTTCTGTAGCTTGTCTTACTTATTTAACAAGTTCTGCATTTTTAATTCGCATAGGATTAATAGAAATATATCCCTTTATATCTGTATTGTTTTTCGTTGTTATCTCAGGCTTTATAGAATCAATAGTCCGCATAACTGCAAATGTAAGCATGACAGAATATGCTGTTCCACTTTTGTGTATTATCCTTGCCGTAAATGAAAGTGTTTCTCTAGGTGAATGTGTAGTTAATGCCTGTTATTGTGTTTTTTCTTATTATATTTGTATTCCATTTTTATATGCAATTAGAAAGAATATAGAGCGTTCAAGGCCTTTTTCTGGATTAAAGAATTTAAGTTTATTATTTATGGGCATTGCAATAATCTTGCTTATCATTATGGCAGGAGATGTTTCTATATTAAATTTAGGAGGCTTAAAGTGATTCTTTCTATACTTATGATTATTACTTTTGTTTTAATTTCTGCCTCTTTACTTTTTTTTGTATTTAAACTCTTTTTACCTTCTCTTTCTGCTCAAAAAATAAATACTTCAGAAATTATGTTCCCTATAGAAACCGAAGCGGATATATTAGGCAGTGAATATTTTTATAATGTGGGTACAGATAAAAAAGCTGTTGTTTTATGCTCTCCTAATAGAAAACTTGATGATAAAAAACTTACATATAAGGGGCAAAGCGACTGTTCTTTGTTTCTTTCTGCTTATGATAGTGAATATGATTGCACATGGGGCTGTGTAGGACTAGGTTCTTGTAGGGCTATTTGTCCACATAATGCCATTAATATAGTAAATCATACTGCTGTTGTTAATGGTTCTTGTAATGGCTGTGGTATATGTGTGGACGTTTGTCCCATGCATTTAATACATCTTATTCCATCTACAGAAAATAAATGCGTATTGTGCCAAGCCCCAGAAAGTCATGCTGTATCATGTTCTGAGTATTTAAAAATGTCGGAAGTAACGGCTAAAAAGGATTTTCTTTATAATTTTTACTACAAGTGCGTTAATATTTTAAGAAAAGCAGAGAATAATAGGTAATGAGTTTTTTAAGTGTTTGTCTAGAACTTGATTTTTCTGACAATTATTTCTCTGATGATAGTGCTTTAGAAAAGAATTATCAAAGTTTAATAAAGCCCTTGCTTTCTTTTTTGTTTTCTCACCCAAAATGCTATCTTAGTATCTTTTTTACAGAGCAACAACTTCTTTTTTTTAAAGACTTTCACCCTGAAGCCCTTGAACTCTTATCTGAATTAACTGGCAGAAAGCAGGTAGAAATATTAGGGGGGGCGTGCTATTCTTCCATATTGCCACTTCTTTTTTCTTCCGATAGGAGCGGGCAGATAGAACGTTTGAGTGGCTTACTAAGAAGTTCTTTAGGAAAAAGACCTAGAGGTTCTGTACTTTATGGCAGTTTTTGGGACCCTTCATTACTACTTACTTTGCAATCCTGCGGCATGGAATATGTCTTTATAAACTCATCTTTAGTTCCTGTAGAAAACAAAAATTATAATCCGCTTATAATGAGCGACCAGGGAAAATCAATAAAGATATTGCCTTTATATGAAGATAAAATTCCTTTAGAAAGCGAGACCTTTAGTGATTGGCTAAAGCGTCTAAATTGTAGTGATTCAAATGTAATTTCTGTTAGGCTAGATGCAAAAAACATGGATTTATTTTTGCATAATAATTTTTTAGACCAAATAGGACAGTTAGATACAAATATCATTTTTACTACACCTCAAAAATATATAAAGACTGCATATAATTTTATACAAGTATATATTCCTGCAGGAATGGATAAGTGCATATTGCAAGACGCAAAAATCCCCTGCAAAAAGACTAAGGGTAAAAATGTTTTTCCCTTAACTATATATGATTTTATGAATATATACCCACAGGTAAAAAAACTTTATGACAGAATGATGTATGTAAGCTTGATTATTTCTCAACTACAGGGTGGCGACCGTATGAGAAAGAAAAGTGCTAAAGAGAAACTTTGGCAGGCTCAATCTGGGGAATATTATGTTTCCATGCCTTTAGGCTTGCCCCCATCATCTGAAAAATTAAAGTGTGCATATAAGCTATTATGTGAAGCCGAGCAATTACTTAAAGAAAGCTATGAGTTTAATAATGCCGTTACTGCTTATGATTATGATGGGGATGGACTAAAAGATTATATTTGTAGGATGACTAATTTTCATGCTGTTATAAGTCCTGAAGCGGCTCAAATTACTGAATTAGATATTATTACACGGGGAATTAATTATATTCCTGCTATAAAAAGTGATAGTTATGATAAAGGAATTTTTACAGAATATTTAATAGAGAAAAGCAGTTTTTATACTTTCTTAAAGGATTCTAGAGTAGCGAGTAATAAAGAAAAGATTTGTGACTTTTCTAATATAATCTTTTCAGAAAAAAAGTTTGATACTAAAAAGAAAGAGATACAGTTAGAAGGTAAAAATCATTTTTCGCCTTTAGATATTACAGTTTCACTTAGAAAGAATTATACCGCCTATTCTGATGGCAATGGCATTGCTGTTCAATATATATTAAAAAATGAAAGTCCTTTTCATTTACATGCCATATTTGCAACAGAGATAAATCTCTCTGAGATAAATATCTCGCAAGTGCAAGATGTAAACCAATATAAAAATGAAGTCATTTATAATGGGAATAAAAAAGAGTTAAGTACAGATACTTCTCTTAATTTAGATTCTGGAGTTTCTTTGTTACAGATAAGCGATAACATAAATAAAGTTATATTATTATTTGAGCCAAATGAAAACGCAGGACTTCATTTAAGTACAACGCTTGTTAATAATGACAAGTGTAAGACGATAGTATTTTTCTGGGAAATAGATATATCCTCTGACCATTCTATGGAAAAAATAATAAACTTTAGTATACTCCCCACAAAAGATTAAATGGAGCACAACTAAAGATTTTTATCTAGCGTCCTTTTAGTTTCTTTACAGCCTTTTTAAACCACCAAGCCCTTGCTTTTTCTAATACTTCATATATTTTATAAGAAGAACGCAATGGAATGTCAAAACTGCCTGGTCTATGAACAATATTACCACCAAACCCTGTCTTAAAAAGATAAAGCCCATGCATAGGATGGTCTTCTTTATCTGTTGGGGGAATACCGTAAAAATCATATACAGGGCAATTAAACTTTATTGCATCTTGTATAGCAGTCCACTGTAAAAGATACGCTGGCATGTAATTGCGTTTTACATTCCCGCTTGCACCGTAAAGGTATAGAGCTTCCCCTAATGGTGAAAGAATTTCTCCATTAGGGGAAGCTTGTTTCCCCATTGGTGAAGCTTCCTTATCTACATAAAAAAGCGTAATTATTCCAGCAAGATAATCATCCTCGTGATGAGCTAAGTATAAAGTTACGAGTATATTTTCTTTGGAACTGTTCTTTGCACTTCTAATAAGCAAATCTTTATAATATTCCTTGTTATGAAAACTAACCCCATCACGCTCACTAGTTTGGCAAAATAACTCATAGAAATGGTCAAATGCACTATCAAAATCACTATCACTAGCAAAATGCTTACTTACTACAACACCTTTTTTTGCAGCTAATTTTATATTATATCGCCACTTGCTTTTCATATTGGAAAGCAATTCTTCTGGCGTTTTGTTTAGTGGCAAAATAACAGTGTCTGGTGGCTGTATATCTACAAGACTCTTTTTTATTGGAAGAGTTATGCTTTTAAAACTTAAATTAAAATTATCCCTTTCTTCCACTGTAGAAAAATCTATGGGAGGGTCAAACCTTACAAAAAGAGTATTTTTGGGAAGATATTTTTTTAGTTCCTGAGAAATATCATACAATCTCTTAAAATATACTTCCTTATCCTCTAAGTATTCAGGAGCCATAGGAATGTATGCAAGAGAAAACTTTTTTATTTTTAAAGAAAAAGAACGCACTAGCACAACTAGCAGATTGTCCTTTCTAGTTGCACCTTCCTCTCTATTGAGAGAAACAGGAAGTGCATTTTTTTCTAAGACAAAGTAGTAGGGAGTCCAACCATGCGCTCCCTTGAATTCTGCCCAAAATGATGTTTGTAAAAATCGTTTAGTTGCCATAAAATTAATGCACTTCGCCGTTTACAGTATGTATAGTTTCTATCACTTTACCACCTACAACAAGATTTTTTCCTGCAATGCAAACTTTTTTGTCTTTTACATTAATCTGTACTGCAAAAAAGTCATCTGCACTTATCTCTGTGGGTTTTGCTATTTTCTCTGTGCCTTCGCCTTCTAATTCAATTCTAGTTCCAGCTTGTGCCCATGGAGCTTCTAAGGGTTCCACACATTCTTTACCATTTTCAGTATAGTCTGCGGCTAAAAGCATACCATGACTTTCTACGCCCCTCATTTTTCTAGGTGCTAGATTTGAAGCTAGAATTATATGCTTATCTAATAAATCTTCTGGTTTTAGGTAATCACGTAAGCCACTTTGTATAATTCTAGGAGTTCCGCTACCGTCATCAAGAGTTTCTATATATAATTTTTCTCCCTCTGGATTGTTTTCTACCTTTGTTATAATGGCTACTTTTAACTCAATTTTATTATTAAAGTGTTCTATTTGGTTTTCTGCTAAAACAGGTACCTTTTCTTTTTTCTGCTTTTTCTTTGTGTCTTTTGCAGCATTGTTATTTTGCCTTGACTTTTGGCTGCCTGAATAACGCTCTCTAAATGCGTCAGCTGTCTTTTGGTCAATAGGGGTGAAATAAACTGCAGTCTGCAATACTTGAGAAAGACCTTCTGTTTCGCCTAAGTTATTCCAGTTTAAGCCATTTTCTATATGTTCTTGCCCTAAAAGCGGTTCATCGATCTTTTTGCCAAAGTAACTTAGTATTAGCTCAGAATATGAGGGAAGGTAGGGGTGAAGCAATATCATTAAATCTTTTATCATATAACAAAGATTATGAATTAACTTAGCAGCCTTCTCTGGTTCTGTAGTTCTAGTCTTCCAAGGTTCTGTATCTTGGAAAGTCTTGTTTCCTAGATTGCTTATTTCAAAAATCTCATGGAAAGCATCTTTTAAGTTTGCCCACTCTAATAAATTAGTAATTTTTTCTTCGTGAGCCTTTATTTTTGCCCATAATTCTTCATCTACAGGGGCATCTGGGATTTTCCCCTCATAATACTTTGTAACAAATAGTAGGGTACGATTTACAAGATTGCCTAAGTTGCCAATGAGTTCCCCATTATATTTTTCTCTAAACTCTTTCCATGTAAACTGGCAGTCTTGTTTTTCTGGGCGATTATAGAATATATAAAATCTCCAAGCGTCAGAAGGAATTCCGCTTTCTTTTGCGTCGCTTCCAAAAACACCTATGCCCTTGCTTTTACTAAATTTACCGTCTTCATAATTTAAGTATTCAGATGAAGACATGTGGTAAAGTTTTGTCCAATTATGCCCACTGCCTAATTCACTACATGGGAAGATGACAGTATGGAATGGAATATTGTCTTTGCCTATGAATTGGAATAATTCTACATCTGGTTTTCCTTTTGCTTCTTCGCTTTCTTCTGGTAACCACCAACTCTTCCAATCAAAACTTTTTTTACCGCTTTGGCTTAGCTCATCTGCAAGTTGTTTTGTTATGGAAACGTAACCTATTGGAGCATTAAACCATACATAAAATACCTTGTTTTCGTAATCCTTACGAGGAACAGGAATGCCCCATTTTAAATCTCGTGTAATGGCTCTTTCGTTTAAGCCATCTCTAATCCATGCCTTTGTTATATTTATGGCATTTTCTGACCATTTTCCTTCTATACTGGTTTTGTTTACCCAGTCATTTAATTTATTGCTTATTGCAGGAAGATTTATATAAAAGTGCTTTGTGTCGCGTATTTCTGGGGTAAGACCACAGGTTGAACATCTAGGTTGTTTTAATTCTATGGGGTCAAGTAGGGAACCACATTTTTCGCATTGGTCGCCACGAGCGTCTTCATAACCACACTTTGGACACACACCACGTACAAATCTATCTGCTAAAAAGCGACCACAATGATTACAATAAAGTTGTGTATTTGTATGCTCAGTTATGTATCCGTTTTTGTCTAGGTCTTTAAAGAACATCTGTGTTATTTCTGTACATTGTTCATTAGATGTTCTTCCAAATTTATCAAAGGCTATATTAAACCATTTATAAATTTCATCATGCTGGGCATAATAATAATCGCAAAGTTCTCTGGGTGTTTTATGTTCTTCTAAAGCACGAGTTTCTGTTGCGGTTCCATATTCATCTGTGCCACAAATATATAAAGTTTCGTAGCCTCTGCTACGACAAAAACGCGCGAAGACATCCGCGCTTAACATTTGTATTAGGTTTCCTAAGTGGGGTATATTATTTACATAAGGTAATGCAGAGGTTATTAATTTTCTTTTCATAGGCAAATATTATAAGATATTAGGTTATCGTAGTCAACGATTTAAGAAATTATTTATTTGTTGTTCCTTGTAAATAGGGAGCCTCTAAAAACTTCAGTTTTTAGAGGCAACTTTGAAAATGCGATGTTGTAAGTCGCGCTATTATAGCGACTTACAACT
>CAJOPO010000080.1 GCA_905236315.1 uncultured Treponema sp. | reverse complement strand
TCCTATGATTATTATAATACAGCCGTTACAGAAGAACAAATAAAAGCAAATGCTGACTATATGGCAGAACATCTTAAATCTTTTGGGTGGCAATATATAGTTGTTGATATTCAATGGTCAGATAAAGTGGCAGGAAGCCTTGTCCCTAAAGAACAATATGTGCCTTTTACACACCTATGCTTAGATGAATATTCAAGGCAAATTCCAGCACCTAATCGTTTTCCATCAAGTGTTGGAGGAAAAGGTTTTAAACCTCTTGCTGATTATGTTCATTCAAAGGGACTAAAATTTGGTATACATATTATGCGGGGTATTCCTCGTATAGCAGCTCATCTACATTCAAAACTTTTAGGCACTGATTTAACTGCTGATTGCATTGCAAATCCTTTTAGCATAAGTAAATGGAACGGTGATATGTATGGTGTTGACTGTTCTAAAAAAGGTGCTCAAGAATATTATGATAGCATTTTTAGCCTTTATGCCTCTTGGGGTGTTGATTTTGTAAAGGTAGACGATATTTGCAATACAAATATGTATCCTGCAGACCCATATTCTGCCCAAAAAGAAATAGAAGCGATTGCTCTTGCTATAGAACATTCTGGTCGTCCTATGGTACTTTCTTTAAGTCCAGGCCCTGCCATTATAGAAAAAGGATGGCATTTATCAAAATATGCAAATATGTGGCGAATAACTGATGATTTTTGGGATAATTGGTCTTTACTTTATGCAATGTTTGAGCGATGTGAAGTTTGGCAAAAATACGTAGGGGAAGGAAGTTGGCCAGACTGTGATATGCTACCTGTAGGTCGTATAGGAAAGGGGTTTTGTGATGAAAGGCTTACTCTCTTTACTATGGATGAGCAAAAAACGATGATGACTTTGTGGTGCATATTTAGAAGCCCCCTTATGATAGGTGCTGATTTACCTCAATTAGATAAAGATACATTAGAACTTTTATGTAATCAAGAGGTTTTAAATGTCCAAAGATTTTCAAGAAATCCCTTTATGGTATGTAAAGATAAAAATCAGTGTGTTTGGGCAAGTTATGGACAGGGCTGCCAAGTACGTGGAATACCAATAAATATTGCATTGTTTAATTTTACAGAGAGCGAAAACGATGTTTCTGTTAAACTTCAAGATATTAAAGGCATAGTAGGGGAAAAACTTTATTCTTTACGTAATTTATGGGAACATAAAGATTTATTCCCACTTGAAGGAAGCGCAATTTTAAGTATGACGCTACCACCTCATGGAAGCGTTTTATTACAATTAAAGTAGCTATGAACGGCTAGAATTTTATCTATGCAGAAGGCTTGATGCTCTGCTGCAAGGAAGATTTACTTTCTGTGGCAGAGTTAGTAATTGAAAGTATCTTAACAAATCCTGTTACAGAAAATATTTCCATAATTTCTTCATTTACATTTTCAACTGTCATAGTTCCCTGTGCTTTCATAATCCTTTGCATAGAAAGCAGCAAGCGTAATCCTGCGGAAGAAATATATTCTAAGTTTGACATATCAAATATAAGATTAGATACATCTTTAATTTCTGTTTTTAGTTTATTTTCAAGAGTGAGAACATTAGTTGAATCTAGTTCGCCTCTTAATATTACTTTTAGCATACGCCCATCAGCTGATTTTTCAAAGTCCATTATTGGCTCCTGCTACAAACTGTTTTTTTAGCGTTAATATGTTTGTACCATCTTCATATTTATATTCTATACTATCCATGACATGTTTTACCAAAAATATTCCTAATCCACCAGATTTTCTGTGTCCTATATCTAACGAAACATCTGGTTCTTGCACATTTAGAGGATTAAAAGGTTTTCCATAATCCGTAAACACAATTTGAATATAATCGTCATTAATTATATCTACATTTATTTTTACTATGCTATTTTGTTTATCGTGGGAATAGTCATTATAATCTTTATAGGCATAATTTACTATGTTAATAAATATTTCTTCTACACAAAGTTTTATTTGCCTATGAGTTTTAGGCGTAAGTCCACAAGAAGATATAGCATTATTTATAAAAGAAAATACTTGCTTTAGGTTTTGTGTATTTGCTTGTACTAAAAGTTCTGCCATAAAAATATCTACATAAGTTCTTTCATGCACTTAATTCTTTCTTCTTTTAAGCGTTTTTTGTCTTTATACATTTGTAAGTCTGCTTGTTCCATAAGCTTTTCTATATTACAATCACCCTCTCCGTATGCTATTCCACAGGCAATAACACATTTTATTCTATTATCATTTTTATTTAATTCATATAATGTATTTTGCCAAGATTTATGCAAGTCTTCTACAGCACTTTGCGTTAAATTTAGGGCAACCATAGCAAACTCATCTCCGCCCATTCTAAAGCCCATTATATTTTCTGCTGTTACTTTGTGAATACTGTTTGCAGCCATACGAATTAAATGATCGCCTGCCTCATGTCCAAAGTTATCGTTCATATATTTTAAATCATTTACATCAAAGTTAAATATTGCAATAGAAGTTGGATTTCCAAATTTTTCCTTTAATAGTGCCATATATTTACCCTTATTATAAAGCCCTGTTAAATGGTCATGTTCATTTTCATAAATGATTTTTTCCTTTAATATGGCATTTTCTATATATAGTCTTATAACATTGTACAAAGAAATATCTTGGAAATATTCGCTATTAAAATATATACCAGCCTTTAGATATACGGCATAACGGCGACTGTCTGCTTGCTCACATAGTAAACAATGATATTTACCTCTTTGACTGTATCTTTTTTCAGAAAGAAGGCTATCTGTTTGCACAGAGGCTTGTAATTGTGATTTTGAAAAATCACCGTCAAAAACTATCTTAGTTACTTTAGTTCCATTAGCAGCCTCTATATATAATATTGCCGTTGAACTATGACAAAACTCTGCAAGGTCAGGAAGGCAAAATTCATAAGACTTAGATATTTTAGATAAGATTTTAGCTTGAAAGTCGGAAATATCGGCAATTTTAACAGAATAATTTGTTATATCTTGATATAGGTTTGCATAATCACTTACATCTACTAAAATATGGCAGTAAACGGTTTTATCTTCTTGTTGTTGTGCAGAAGTTTGAACCCTATAAAATTTTTTAGTTTTACTATCAGTAAACTCCCAAGGACAAGATTTTTGTGTTGTTAAAGCACGTTCCCCGCGACGTTCTAGTTGTTTTTTTAATTGTTCACATACTGGAACATTTTTATCAGCATAAATTATGTTTCCTTTTGTGTCTGTTAATACAATTCCCCCAACTTCATTTTGTATAAATTGCTTTATTATTGAGTCTTGATTTATTTGCATTATTGCTTTCCTAAATATGTTAAACTTAACATAGTTATATCATCATATTGCGGGGCAGAGCCTGCAAAATCTTTTATTTCGTTTTTTACAGTAATCAACTGCTCTGTAGAAGAAGATTTTATATCTTTATTTAAAATTTGGATAAGTCTATCTGTGCCAAAACGTTCTTTTTTATCATTTTTTGCTTCGGCAACTCCATCTGTATATAAGAAAAGGCAGTCACCACTATTTAATTGAAGTTCATTTTCATCGTATGATAGGTCTTCTAATGCTGCAAGGGGAGGGCAGTGCTCTGATTTTATTAAAGTAAAACCTTCTCCTTTACGGCGTAAAGCAGGATATTCATGCCCTGCATTTGCAGAAATTAATTTTCCTGTTGGAATATTAAGAAGTCCTAGCCACACAGTTACAAATAATTCTGATTTATTGCCTTCGCATAATTGATTGTTTACATGTCCTAGTATTTCTGCTGGAGTGCCACCCATGAGGGCACGATTTTTTATGAGCGTTTTTGTTATAACCATAAATAAAGCTGCAGGAACCCCCTTTCCTGCAACATCTGCAATTACAATAGCTAGGTTATCTTTGTTTATAAAGAAAAAATCATAAAAATCACCACCTACTTCCTTTGCAGGAGTCATTGTAGCGTAAATGTCAAACTCCGTTCTGTCAGGAAATGGGGGGAAAGTAGACGGTAGCATATCTGCTTGTATTCTTGTTGCCACTTCTAGTTCTATACCTATTCTTTCTTTTTCTGCTGTAACACTTGTTAAATCTTCTATATATTTTTTTAAGGAAACAGCCATTTCGTTAAAACTTGTGGCAAGGTCTCCAATTTCATCATTTACATAAACTGTTGCCTTATGGTCTAAATTGCCCCCACTTATCTTTTTTACATCATTTTCTAGGGCAATGAGGGGGTGGGTAATGCTTATTGTAAGCCCTCTGCCTGTTATAATTACAATTATTGTAGTAAATACAAATATTGTAAGGAATATGGCTATAGAAAGTATTATACTAGAGTTCATTTTTAAAACAGATTCTAGTATGATATTTTGCGGTGCTCGTATACATAATGACCAATTCGTTATGGGAATAGGTGCATAAGCATAATAAATATTTGTTTTAGATAATTCTATGTCTCTGTGTTTATTGATAATATTTTTAGATATATTTATATCAATATCTTTATCTTCGTAAATGCTTTTATTAGGTGTATTTTTTGATATTAAATATCCTTTATCATCTACAATAAAGGCATAAGCAGAAGGGTCTAAATCTGTAGATATTAATTCGTTATAAAGGTCGTTTATAAGTATATCCATACAGACGGTTCCTTTAAAATCACCTTCACTATCATAAAATGGGGTAGAGCAAGTGATAGTAAGACCTCTGCCAAAACCATCTTCATATATAGAAGAAAAATATACTTTGTTGCTTTGTTTAGGCTCTATGTACCAATCTTTTTGCCTATATTCATAATACACTTCTTGATTATTATTTAACGCTGCATTAGCTGCCCAATTATCGTAAGATATCATAAGCCCACTTTCTGTGCAGGCATATATGGCAGCGATAATATTTTTGTTGTTGTTCATAACTGGTATGAACATATTTTCAAGATTACTTAAAAGAAGCATTTCGTTTTGAATATCTGATAGCTTTACATCTTTAGAGGCAAGTGAACGCTGCATAGAGTATTCACCCATTTTTGTAGTTTTTAATGGGGGCAAAACTTCTTTACCTAGAGAAGGGTTATTATCAGTGTATATTTTATTTATATATTCAGCAAAAATACGCAGATACTCTACATATTTGGTAAATTGCAAGTTAGCAACCTCTGCTTTGCCATTTACCATATTGCTCATTCCGTACATAAGTCTAAATGTAAGAATATTCTGGCTTATATTTTTTATCTTTATCATGCTAGCTGTTCCTATTGCACTTATAAACATAATAGAGGCTATTGAAAGGAACATAACTATTGCTTGTATTCTTTTTGGAATAGATCTACGTTTTTTGTTTAGCGGTTGTGCCATATTCTTTCCATTATTTTATATTCATTTTAAATATTTTAACAAACAATATAATTTTTGTATAGATTTATGGGAACCTCGAAAAACTCCCTTTCAGAAAGTTTTTCGAGGTTCCTGCGAGTTGCAAGTCGCTATAATAGCGCGCCTTACAAC
>CAJOPO010000079.1 GCA_905236315.1 uncultured Treponema sp. | reverse complement strand
CTAAACTTTCTCCAGCTCCGCAAACAATAATAGGCTTTTTTATACTTTGCTTTATATCTTGAATAAGTAAACCATTATTGTAAGCCATTTGTTTTAGATTTTTTAGCAGATTTATAGAAAAGATGCGCCCCATTTTTACAAGTGTAATTCTATTTTTCCAGAAAGAAGCAATTATTTCTGTTGCAGCCTTTGCTATTGTTTTATATAAATCTGCATAAAATATGCTACCTGCACAAAAATCAATAACGCATGTCCTTCTATAAAGACCTGTAGAAGTTAATTCTCTTAAATAAGCGTCTAGTTCTTGTATTTTATTTGCATTTATGAGGTTAATTTTTTGGGAAAGATATTTTTCTAATTTGTCTTTTGCTAGTTCAAAAAGTTTTAAGTCTGCCTCTAAAGCTAGTATAAAGCAGTCTTCAGAAAGTTTTTGCAATAAGTCAGAAAGTCCATACCATAAACATGGCGAATTAATGATTATTAATGTTCCTTGAAGAATATTTATATTAGAGATTGTCTTTCGTATTGCTTTTGACGGAGAGTATTTAGAATATAAAAAACGGCCCTTATATAGGACCGTTTCCTCTTCTTGATTATCAACTATTATTTTTTGAAGTATTGGATAATCAAGGCTATCGTTATTGTTTATCACGTTTTAGTTACTAATAAAATATGTAAAATAAGTGGTATAGAACTGGTCGTCTAATTCATCAGATGTAAGTAGTGTGTTTGCAGAACTTCTTGAATCATAATAAGAAACTTGACTTATATAAGAACTTGTATCTAAGTCGTTATCCGTTTCTATCCCTGTACATTGTGCTACAATTACGTTTGTTCCTAATACGAAAGGTGAACTAACCTGTCCATTTTTTAAGGAAAACATTGTCTTTAATGCTTTTTCACTAGTGTTTAATGATGCAATAGCAGGAATATCTGTAGGAATTGTATCAAAGAAAGGTGAATTATTATAATTTAATGGGAATGCGGACGTTTCTATCTTTTCTAAAGTTTCATTTCCTTCTTCATCTGTAGATTTTGCGATAGCTTCGTCAAAAGAGTGAACTGTTGCTTCTGATACAAATCCTTCTGCAATAGAAATCCAATAGTTCTCTATGAAGCCCCTTTCATTTGATTTTATATAAGAAGAAATAACATTTATAGTCGCTTCATCATCTAAAGATGGCTGCTCTGCTTCTCCATCTTTTCTAAAAATGCTGTAACCAGATTGTGTTTTTACAACTTTAGAAAGAGTACCTGTAGTTATATCAAGTACGGTTTTTAAGTCTTCTTCATTAGGAATAGTTTTTTCTAATTGGTAATAGTAAGGACTTGCTAATTTACCGTCTTCTTGAATATATTGCTGACCAGAACGCTCTGTAACAGCATCTTCAAAAGTTATTTCATTATTCTGAAGTTGATTTAATAAAGTATTGGCTTCTTCTTCTGTGTCCATTGTAAGAGCAGAATAGTTATATTTTACAAACTTTTGTGTATTGTCTTTTGCATATTTAAGAACTTCTTCTTGTGGAATATTAGAAGCATCCCATGATACTAAGGCAAAGGAATGTTTTTCTTTACCCATGCCAAGAACAAACTCGGCTTCTTTAGAAGATACCTTTGCTCCGTAGAGTCTTGAATCTTGCAAACCTATGTCTTCTCCAAGAATATCATTTGTATATCTTTGATAGATAAGGGCTTTTGTTGCAGATGTGCGCATTTCATTTTTTGTACTTTCTGGAGTTTGATTATACAATCGAACTGAATATTTGCCGTTTGCGTCTGTAAAATATGGATAAATCATACGATTTATAGCATCTTTTGGAACTGTCCACCCGCTTTTTTTTACAGCATCTTCATAAAAAATCTGCTGTACACACTGCTGAAAAGTTTGCTGAAAGATAGAAAATTGGGATTGTGAGTTTATCTGATACCCTCTGCTTTCATAGGTATCTCTTAGATTAGTAAGTTGAGTATTAAAGCGAGAGCCTTGTTTATATTCTATTTTATTGCCTCGAAACGTACCAAAAACTGGTACATCTCTATCACTAAACAAAGATTCAAATACTGCAACTCCGCCTACTGGAATAAAAACAATGGCAGAAATAATTAACACAATGACTGCCCAAATCTTTGTATGGTCTTTTTTTGCGGATTTATGTTCGTTTATCTCACTCATTAGAAAATAATCCT
>CAJOPO010000078.1 GCA_905236315.1 uncultured Treponema sp. | reverse complement strand
TATTTTTTCGAGTATTGATATTGCAAGTTTTACTAAATCTATTTTTTTCCAATTTGGAAAATTGTTCTCAAATTCTTGTTTACTTCCTCCAATTAACTCAGATACATTTTTGCCTTTAGCTTCTGCCATTATATATCCAGTAAAATTTCCATCAGAATCATTAAGAATCTCCATAGGAAAACATACGCCTTTACAATGCAGCCTAGCACTAACCATCAATTTTATTTTTTCGCGAGTTCTTGTAGTGCATGATCCTTCCTTTCCTTCCTTTCCTTCCTTGTAAATTTTAGCAACTATTCCAGGTATATTGACAGCATAAATAGTTCCTTCGCCGCCACCTGCACTTATAACTTTCGTAAGGGTATAGACTTGGCCATTATCCGAATAAACTTTATCGTTGACTTCAGGAATATAAGCGCGGCTAATTTCTGTATCTTCTATATTGGTAATATCCTGCACCACTACTTTATGCTTAGAAAATGGTACAGTAGTTGTTTTTTTTGAATTTTGCTTTTTTGTTACTATGCTTGTTTTTTTAGAGCTTACTGTTGACGATGGTTTGTTTAGCGGGGAAATTTCACATTTTTTTGTGATGTCTGGTAAAACTTGCGTTTTTTCAGATATATTTGATTCTCCAACTTTGTAGCGTAAATACTTGTCGAAAATTGAAGATAACTGCTCTTGGGATAATGTTTCATTTGTTATATATATACCAAATGCTTGAAGGAAACGATTTGTTTCATCCCTGCTTATTCCAAGATAAGACATTATTTGTTCTATAGGATCATTTTTTACAGAAACATTAGCACTGACGTATGTATTGGCGGAATTAGTAACATTATTGTCGAGGTTATCCTTCCCTATAAAGACATTTTTTAACCAAGCAAGGAAACCCATACTATCTTACCCCTCTATCTAATTTTACGTCAGATAATCTACCTCTACCATCTATTTTACAAACTTTAATTTTTTTATAATTTACTGATTTTAATGGTCTTAACAAATCTTGGCTAAGATTCTTATCTTGTGTTATTACTAATAAATTATATTTTGGGGCAAGCATGAGGGCTACCTGAAGAAATACTTTGTCTGCAAAATTTCCATCGTTATCATCGCCGTAAACTGAAATTACTCCCATATTTTGATATTCGAGAATGACATCAAGGATTCTTCGTGCATTTTTCGCAAGCTCGGGATTATTTCTGTTATTTGAATGTTTCTGTAATTCTTTAATAACGACAAGCGGTACAATAATTTCCTGTCCCATACGTATAAAATTTGGAGTCAAGTTTTTAAGAAAAAGCATCGCTCCTTGACGTAATAATGAGGAAGTATCAATTAAAATAAGGCTTTTAGTTTCATGTCGTTTATGCGCTTCAAAGGGCTTCTTTGCTGGCGTATCCGTAAGCTTATTTGAAGAAGCGTTTACATTTGAGTAAAGCCACACATCGTAGATTCTATCACATTCTTGATGAGATAGGTAATACCCATGCAAATCAACATTTATCCCGGCTTTTAAGGCGAAATCTCTTACTATTTGAACGGAAACTCCTAAATCTTGCGCCAGTGATTCAAATGTTGAACGCTCGTCATTCACTTATTTTTACCTCCACATAATTAAACTACCGCTTTTTTCAATTCGTGCTGCTGAAATATTTTCATGCACAGAAGTGAGATTTTCTGCGATAACATTGTCTTGAGTTATTATAAGTATGGGATTCTCTTCTGCAATAGCAAAAAGTTCCGCATTTAAGTCTCCGCCAAACGAATCGCGAAGTTTTATAAGTCCCTCATTTATTTTGCGTGTTAAGTACTGCAATGAAGCAGATAGGTTAAACTCTTCATTACCGTCTTTACAAATATTAATTTCATAGCGTAACTTTTCAACTTCTGAAGCAGGTACGGAAATTACTGCGTCCGCTTTTCTCAAAAGTGTTTCCAGTTTATTTACGACCGTCTGGAAATCTTCGTCCCTTATTGCTGAATAATCCATGAAAATTTTATAGTTAAGTGTTAAGTTTTCAAGTTCGGTATCGTCCAGACATTCATCATAATCTTCAACTTCGTTGTATTCTTCGTCGTCATCGGCTTCATTAACATCATCAGAGCCTAAATTGAACGTTTCTAACCATCTTTTGACAAGAATAAAATCGTCAGCGTGATTTTCTGCTTCAAATTCATTATCTGGAGTTAAAATCCTTATT
>CAJOPO010000077.1 GCA_905236315.1 uncultured Treponema sp. | reverse complement strand
TCTGTGAGATTCACAGATTTTTCGCTGGCAACGCCTATTGCTCAAAATGACGGTTGAAAGTTTTAGCATACTTTTTGTAACACCACCCTAATTCCTAATGTTATTTACGAATTTGATTCGGAATCTCTTAGCAACAACTTAGAACTTCCAAACAAAGTCTAACTGAATAGAGTGTCCTTTGTTTGCATAGCCTTCATTGTTATATGCCTTTGCTACACTTGCAGCTGAAGAATATGTATAGAAGCCCTGCATTGTAACACCATCTGCTAATTTTGCACCAACACCAGGCTTTACAAAGAAGTTGTTTGAAGTTCCGTTTTCATCAGAGAATGAATAGCCAAAGTGTAATAGACCATTAATTGCATCTGTTAGCTTATAGTCAACAGATAAAAGAGCGTCAATAGCGTTGTTTGATGTGCGGTCATAAGCACCAAGTACGAAAATGTCTAATGCTTCAATAGGCTTTACATCTACAGCAGCAGTTACATTAAATGCACGGTCTCCATCAACTTCTGTTAAGTTCTTTACAGCACCTTCTACAGAAGCAGTAAGCATTTCCATTGGGGTAATAGAGAACTCTGCCCAAAGTCTGTCAGAAGCAAGGTCATTGCTATCGCTATCTGCATTTACATGGTCTTCACCATAGCCCACCAAAGCAAAGAACATATCAGTTGAATACTTTACACCGTAGTTAAGACCACGATAAAAATATGTTCCGTCAAGGTCTGCGTAAGAGGTATCATATGGGTTCATTAAGTTAGCAGTAATACCAAAGGTAAGCCCCTCCATAGGTGTTATCTGAATGTTCATCTGATTAGAAAGGTTATAACCAAATGATTGATAGTCTGTAGCCCATGGACTTGATTCTACTTTACCAATCTCTAAGCGGAGCATATCGTTAAGTAAGTTTACCCAACCATAAGCGTGTCTTAGCTTCCAGTTAGCATTGCTCCAAGCTACAGCTTTCTTTGCTTGAAAGCGGAACTGAGAATCAAAGCCCCAGTTAGCCTGTGTATATGCTACATCAAGGCGTAAGCGGTTAGTTCCAATGGAACTATTTACCATATCCATTTCCAAACTTGTAATATTTGCGTCTACACCAGTTTGTAGTCTTCCGCCAATCTTTAGTCCTTCTTCCTGTGCAAATCCAGCACTTGCAAGTGCCAAAGCCATTGTTGCAATTCCAACAATCTTTTTCATAAATGTCTCCTTTTTTTTTAATATGCTTAGCTTACCCTAACTTAAGCATAAATTTCTTAGCAAGATACTAGACTAATTAAATAAAATTGTCAATAAATTGGGAAAAAATGTAACTATAAAATGTGTTCAGGTGTTTTGCTCTCCCAACACTCTAAGCTCTAAATTCTACCTACTATCGTCTACTAAGGGGGATGGTCACTGACGTGTACATATCGGTGGCACTGACGTGTATATGTCGGTATAACCAACATGTATACGTTGGTTCTTTCCCCCTTATACAAGCTATACGTAGCTACGTGTTAAAAAGAGCGTTTACAGAAGAGATATGATTCATGCTACCACACTCTACTGTCTAAGCTCTAAATTCTAAATCTTAATCACTAATCACTTCCCTCTTCATATATTTCTCCAACTCGCTCGTAATCTCTTCCTTTGAATGTAATTCCCCAGAGTTCATACCAGGACAGCCCTTTGCACACTCATCCCAAGCCTCTTGACTTTCGAGATTTTGCTTCCAGAACGGATAGGTGCGGCACTGCGTGGGGCGAGCCTTATATGCCGTGCAGCCCCCATCTTGCCACAAAATGCAATCATAGTTTTGTCTTTCCTTTAGCGAAAGATATGTTTTCCCGCTCCTGTCTTCTACCCAGCGGCAGTACACCTGCATAAATTGCTCCCTTGTAAGACCTGACCAAGAAACTAATGACTGTAAATCTTCCTCAGAAAGTAGCACAACACCAGGAAAATCTCTACAGCAGTGAGAACATTGCTTACAGGTAAAATATAAGCCCTTATCATAAAACATTGTCAGCCTCTTTTGCCCCTTCGCTGACTTTTGCAGATGTCCTTAGATTTTGCTCGTATTCAGAAAGTTCCGTATGCAAATATTCTAAAAGAGGCATAGATTTTTTTGCTAGTGGGGTTTCATCAAACTCTATATGACGATAAATGGGTTGCAATATAATAGAAATAAAGTTTTGCGCCCTCTTTATTATCTCGCCTGAATCGTCTTCATTAGTCCTACCTTCTAAAAAGGAATCTTCAAAGATAGCCTTGTATTCATTTTGCTTTTGGGCAAGTTCCCTTTTGTTTGAATCATCTTGCTCCACGCGGATTTTCTTTAGTTCCCCTAGATGATTAAAGGTAACGTGCCTCATCTCATTTAAGAATTCCTTGTATTCAAATACGGGACGGGTTGTGTACTTGGGCTTTATGCCAGAAATAACAACTGTGTCCTTATTTATCTTTGCAATCTTTATATCTTGCAAATCCACGCCACGCTGATACTTTACTTCATAATCCATTACAGAAACGATTTCATCATAATTCTTAGAAGGAGAGTTTAATAACTTTTTTATGGTACCAGAAAAATCTTCTTCGTTTACAATCTCTTTGTTCTTTATAGTGCCGCTTTGACTATATTCTCTAAAGCATAGCTTAAATACATCGTTATACGTTTCCATATTAAATGTAAGATTTTCTAGTAGACGTATTTTCTCTTCAAGAGTCTTTTCTGTGTCCTTTAAGGCATCATTTTCCTCTTGTATTAGTTCAAGCTGCCTTTGCTGAGTCTGCAAAAGAGCGTCTTTTTTGTCTTCTGACTTTTGATGCGCTTCTTTTACTATGGGGCGCAGAATTAGTGTTAAGGGCACCGTGCAAAAACTACATAAAATAGATGACGTTAATATTCCAAGCAAGGGGAAGGGTTTTGAAAGAAAGAGGCTACTCATAAAGATAGAAAGTGCCATAAAAAAAATGAGGATAATCCCAGTGGCAAAAGTGAATATAAGCCTTGCCGTTTTATGAGCGGGTTGTAGGAGAGTATCTTTTATCTTTTGTATTTTACGCCAAAAGCCTGATTTTTTACTTGCCATACAACAAAATATACTTCATATTTTAATCAAAGACAATTAAAATAGAACTATGTTACCCATTTTTTTTGATACAAGAGAGCTAGATAAGAGGGCAAAAGACAAGTTTGCCCTTTCTGAAGATGTGCTTATGGAAAATGCCGCTAGTGCCTTAGAAAAAGCGGTGATTTATCAACGTGAGCAGATAAGCTGCCTTATTCTAACAGGAAGTGGCAATAACGGAGCGGATGGCTATGCTCTCGCTAGAAGGCTTTCTGGCGGATATGATGAACGAAAGACTAGAGTATATGTCTGCCCTGTGTCAGAGCCAAAAAGCCCTATGTGCATTCTGCAAGCGACGAGGGCAAAGAACTGCGGCGTAGAGATTATTAATATAGAAGATTTGAATACTTTTATTGGTGCAGAGGGCGTTAATGTGATAGTGGATTGCATATTTGGAAGTGGCTATCACGGAGAGCTGCCTAAGAATGCTATTTATGCTATAGAGTGCGTTATGCAGGCAAAAGAGGCTTCTTTTATAGCTTGTGATGTTCCTAGTGGCATTGATATTAATGGTAATGTGAGTGAGCATACTTTTTGTGCAGATGTTACTGTAACAATGGGGGCTTTAAAGATGTGCCTATATAGCTCCGCTGCAAAAGATTTTTGCGGAAAGATTATTTGCGCACCTTTAGGGATAAGTCCCTTTCTTTTTGAAGGCCTACAAGATGAGTCTTGTACTATAAAGCCCCTTGCACATCTTTTAGAAAAGAGCGATATGTGCCTACCGTTTAGAGAAAAGCAAAATGTTCATAAGGGGACTTTTGGGCATGTAGCAGTTATCAGCGGGGAAAAGGAGGGGGCTAGTGTGCTTTCTTCTTTGGCTGCTTTAAGATTTGGCGCGGGGCTTGTAACACTAGTAAGGGAAAACGATTCTTCACCCCTACCCTATGTACCCTATGAGCTTATGCAGAGCAAAAACATTCCAGAAAGGGCGAATACCATTGCTTTAGGAATGGGGCTAGGGCATGGGAAGGCTAGACCATACTTTGATGTCTTAAAGGCTAATCCTAAAATAAATGCTGTGCTTGATGCAGATGTATTTTATGAAGAGAGTCTTGCAGAACTTTTAGAAGTGAGGAGTAAAGAAAGGTGTTCTACAGTCTTAACGCCACACCCAAAGGAGTTTTCTTCGTTATTAAAGATATGCTCTGTTGGCGAGTATGACATCGTAGAAGTGCAAGAGCAAAGAGTGGAGCTTGCAAAAGCGTTTTGTGAAAAGTTTCCTAACACAGTGCTTGTCTTAAAGGGTGCTAATGTGCTTATTTGCTATAAAGAAAGGGATTCTTCTTGTGTTGAATTATATGTGAATCCTCGCGGAAGTGCTGCTTTAGCAAAGGCAGGTAGTGGAGATGTGCTTTCTGGAATGATAGCGGCCTTGCTTGCGCAGGGATATAGCGCGATAAACGCCAGTATAACGGCTTCTTTAGCCCACGCTTATGCAGGGGCTTCTTTTAAAGTGAATTACGCCCTTACCCCAATGGATTTAATCAACAGACTTCAGAGTTCTTTTTACGGAACTAAGTTTTTGAAGTAACATAAATCTAAAAATCCTACAGATTTTTCTAAGTAAAGCTGGGGTTCTTAGGGGCGTGAAGCCCCTAAGCCGTGCTGAAAGAGAGAGGGGGCTTGGGGGTACTCGCAACGAAGTTTCTAGCGGAGAGAAAACCGCTACTGCAAGC
>CAJOPO010000076.1 GCA_905236315.1 uncultured Treponema sp. | reverse complement strand
GTCCTGCCCAAAGTTTAAAAGCTCTTCCAGCTCTTTTTTATTATAAGCGTCTTTCCTTATAAAAACAGGAGGTTTGCCTATAGGAGACGCGACTGTATATTTTCCGCCTGAATATTCTTTTTTAGTCCATAAATGAATCCAAGTGTCATCTGGTAGATATACAGTTTTTTCATTAGCGTTTTCTTCTAGCACGGGAGAAACTAAAAGCTCTCTTCCTAGAAGATATTCATAATTTTCTTTGTAAGCTTCTTCTTCATCATAGTAATAAAAGAGTGGTCGAATTACAGGAGTTCCATTTTTACAGGCTTCATTTTGTGCTTCCAAAAGATAAGGTTTTATAGCCAAATGTAAGCGTGTGCAATAAGCTGTGTATTTAATAAGTTCTTTGCTGGAGTAGGCTTGAATATTTCTTGCTGGCTGATTTCCTTCGTGAGTGCGTAAAAGAGGACTGAAAATATTCATCTCAAGCCATCGCATTAAAAGTTCTTTGCTGCGTGTCATCTGCATTATGGTTGTGTATCCGCCTGCATCAGAGTGTATTAATGTGTATCCGCTCATAGAAAGCGAAAGTGTTGCTGGTATTACAGATGGAAGTCCGTCGTCACAGCTCCAGTCTACATGCTGATCCCCGTTCCACATCATGGTGGAATTCTTTATAGTGTTTGTGTAGCCAGCTCTCGTAAAGAAAAATACTTCGCCCTGTTTTCCACATTCTTCTATTGCTTCTCTGTTTAGTTTTGCCCATATTCCCGGCCATTTATTGTGAACAACTTCTGCATTTTCTCCAGAAAATAAAACTGCATCAGGTGGAAGATATTCTCCAAAGTCTGCCATCCATCCACTCATTCCAATGCCAATCATGTTTTTCTTTATGAGATTTTTGTACCATTCATAAGCTTCGGGATTTGTAAAGTCCACCATGCTTGCGGGAAATGTTGTAATCTTTACAAGATAGTCCTCTCCGTTTTTATTTTTAACGCAGTAACCTTTTTGATGAGCTTCCTTGTAAAGATTTTTTTCTAGTGCAATAAAGGGATTTATGTAACCTAAAAAGTGAATGCCATTATTCTTCCACTTTTGAATTTCATTTTCTAAGTTTGGATAAAGCTCTTTATCTTGTTGCCAGTTCCACATTACCTGGTAGCCAAAACCTGTTTTTCTACATCCACACCAGTCTTGACTCCATACCCCTGTGATTCTTAAATTATTTGCCTCTGCTTCCTGTAATGTTTTATTTATAAACGCTGGTCCTGTCTGTAAAGATAAAATTGCTCCGTCGTAAACCCACTCCGGAAGTGGTCTTTGATATCCTATAAGCTCGGAAAGCTTTTTTGAAAGTTCTGTATAAGTTGCGGCTTGTAAAAATGTAAAAGTTGCATTTTCTCTAATCTGAATAATGATTTTGTCTTTTTTAGAAAAGTCAAATTCACTGTAAGACGAAGTGTTTAAGTGTAATGTCCATTTTTTATTCGTAACAAAGGTTGGTTCTACAAAATAGCTTTCATAATCAGAAAATTTAGAAACTTTATTTGGTCTAGGGCCTCTGAGCTTCCATAGAATAATTTTTTTTGTAATGCGTTTTGCATTCTGATGTTCTGCAACCCAAATGCGAACTTTTTCTCCTGCTAAATCAAATTTGCTAAATGTTTCGCCACATCCATAATAGTGTTTTTCAGAAAAAGGAAGAGTTATCCAAATGCGGTTTATAGATTTATCATTTATGTTTGTGGTTAAAGTAATTGTACCGTTGTCATCTTTTATTGTTACTGAGCCCAGACTTGTATTTTTTTTTGTAAATAAATTTAATATTTTTATATTTTCTGTTGAAGCGCTTATTTCTTTTACGATCAGTTTTTTTTTGTTATGAATTTTATCTTTATATTTAAAGCTTCCACGGCTCATTGGAAAGTTTTGCTTACCGTTAGCTACAGTTACTTGCAGGTTTGAAAAATTTTTTAATGTCAGCATGTATGCCTCGCTTAATTAATTAACAGTGTTTACTAATTATAGCATACATTGTAAAACCTGCAAGTGTTTAAAATTTTAAGCTTTTACTGCCCCAGCAACAACGCCTTTAATTATGTATTTTTGTGAGCATAAGTAAAAAGCAATTATAGGAATTATTGCTAAAACTAACATTGCCATGAATCCACCATAGTCTGTTGCACCGTAGGCACCTTGCATTGCAATTTGTATGGCAACAGGAATTGTTTTGCTTCTTGTTCCAAGTACAAGGTATGGTAAAAGATAGTCGTTCCAGATCCACATGGAATTAAGTATGGCAACTGTAATTACAGTGGGTTTCAGTATTGGAAAAACTATCATGAAAAAAGTCTGTAACGGATTGGCTCCATCTATTTCTGCGGCTTCTTCTATTTCTTGAGGTACGCCTTTAACAAAACCTGTAAACATAAAGACAGAAAGTCCTGCACCAAAGCCAAGGTAAACAAGTGTAATGCCAAAGATATTATCAAAGTTAATAGAGTTTACAATGTATGTCATTGTATACATTACCATCTGAAAGGGTACAATCATGCTAAAAGCAAAAAGATAATAAAGAGCTTTAGTAAATTTATTTTTTACTCTAACAATGAACCAGCTGGTCATTGCTGTACAAATTATGATTAAGAGTACACTAAATATTGTT
>CAJOPO010000075.1 GCA_905236315.1 uncultured Treponema sp. | reverse complement strand
GGTTTTGGACTTGCTGTTGTTGCTAATATATGGTTATTTAAACTTGGACATTTTTCTTTTGGTCTACAGCCAGAAATAGGCACGTATTTAAGTACCCTATATTCATTTGAAAAAAGTGACGGAGTTAGTTCTTTTGAATCTGTTTTATATACGGTAAATACTATTTCCTTTCCTCTGTTTTTAACAACTAGATATAAAATCGACAGACATTTTGATATTGGAGCAGGTGCAGGTGCGTACTTAGCAATTCCATTTGGAAACTTGGGACCTGAATATCTTTATACATATAATAGGGTTGGAAAGAAGTTAGGAAAAGGGGCTTCTGGAGATTCTCATGATGAACTTCAAGTTTCTGCTTCTGGAATTGTATTTGGAATAAGTGCAGATATAAACGGTGGGCTAAAATTAGGTCCTGGTAGATTTTATTTGAACCTGCGTTATATATGGGATTTAACCCCTATAAAAGGCTATCAAGTAAATAGTGGTGATATAAAAGAAATCTTATATAGGCGTTTATTTACACTTGGTGGTGGATATTCTTTTGCTTTTTCACTTTAGTTACTTTTTAGGAGATTTTAATGGTGCATATTGATATATTAGATTCCACTCTTAGAGATGGCTCACAGGGAGAAGGAATAAGTTATTCTGTTCAGGATAAAATTCATATAGTTCAAGCCTTAGACGAGCTAGGAGTAAAGTTTATAGAGGCAGGAAATCCTGGAAGTAATCCTAAAGATATGGAGTTTTTTCAAAGAGCTAAAGCATTAAACCTAAAAACAGCTCGTTTAGTTGCTTTTGGTTCAACTAGGCGCAAAGATTCTTCTTGTGCAGAAGATGCTAACTTACAAAGCCTTTTGTCTGCAGAAACAGAGGATGTTGTTATCTTTGGTAAAAGTTGGGATTTTCAAGTGACAGATATTTTACATGCTTCATTAGAAGAAAATCTTGATATGATTCATGACACCTGTGAGTATCTAACGCGACATGGACGCAATGTTATTTATGACGCAGAACATTTTTTTACAGGAATAGAAAAAAACAAAGACTATGCACTAAAAACTTTACAAGCGGCCTTAGATGGCGGTGCTTCAGTTCTCACTTTATGTGAAACAAAAGGTGGCTGCATGTTAGATGCTTGTAGAAATGCTGTTGCAGAAGTTGTTAGCAATTTTGGAAGCGGTGCTGTAATTGGTATTCATACTCATAATGATTCAGGTCTTGCGGTAGCAAATACTCTTGTAGCCGTAGAAGCAGGGGCGACTCACGTACAGGGAGTTTTGTTGGGCTTTGGAGAACGTACTGGCAATGCTAATTTAAGTACGATAATATCCAATTTGCAAATAAAAATGGGCTATAATTGTATCCCTGAAGATAACTTAAAGAATCTTACCGAGGTATGCAAGCGCATTGCAGAAATTACAAACATTCCGTTGGATTCTGGTATGCCCTATGTGGGACAAAACGCTTTTGCTCATAAGGCAGGTATGCATATAGATGCTGTGTTAAAAAATCCTGTAGCCTATGAGCATATAAGTCCTGAACTTGTGGGTAACTCTCGTATATTCCTTATGAGTGAAGTAGCAGGACGTTCTATGATAATAGAAAAAGTCCGTAAGTTTGATTCTTCTATTACAAAGAATTCTCCTGTTGTAGCGGATATAGTTAAGCAGATAAAAGACCTTGAACATCAAGGCTACCAGTTTGAAGGGGCTGATGGTAGTTTTGAGCTACTTGTACGAAAGGCAATAGGTAAGTACCAGCCATTCTTTAAATTACATTATTACAAGACTAGTGGAGAAATTCCCCTTTTAGAAGATGACCTATATGCTTATGCTCAGCTAAAGATAGATGTTGATGGTAATATTCAGATTGCTGCAGGAGAGGGAAATGGTCCTGTTAATGCCTTAGATAATGCCTTGCGCTCTGCATTAAAAGCCTTTTATCCTAGTGTAGAAAATATTCGTTTAACTGATTATAAGGTGCGTGTCTTAGACGAAAAAAGTGCTACTGCAAGCCGAGTGCGTGTTTTAATAGAAAGTTCTGATGGAAGTGATAGTTGGACTACTATAGGTGTAAGTTGCGATGTGGTTCAAGCATCTTGGCTTGCTCTTGTAGATTCAATAGAGTATAAACTTATAAAGGATATAGAAAGACGCTATCAGCGTTTAATATAGGAGATATATATGGAAAAAAGAATAGCATTAATTCCAGGTGATGGTATTGGACCAGATGTTGTTGCAGAGGGGGTAAATGTTTTAAATGCCATAGCTGCAAAATTTAACCACAAATTTACATATACAAATGTAATTGCAGGTGGTGCTGCTATAGATAAGTGTGGGAAGCCCTTACCTCAAGACCAACTTGATATATGTTTAAATAGCGATGCTGTATTATTAGGTGCTGTGGGTGGACCTAAGTGGGATAATGTTGTTCC
>CAJOPO010000074.1 GCA_905236315.1 uncultured Treponema sp. | reverse complement strand
TTTTAATTCCTGGTAATAGCAGGAATTAAAACATCGCATTTTCAAAGTTACCTCTAAAAATTGCAATTTTTAGAGGTTCCCTTAAGAAAATGCACGAATAAATGGAAAGCACTTTGCAAAAAACTCGCACTAAATAAATCTCCACTAGACTTTATTTAGCGTTTCTTTTATGCTTCCATTATAACGGTAATTTTATAATTTTACCAGTCATTTCTTGTATTTTTGTAGAAATATAATGACTAGGGCATAAAACAATACTGCGCCCAGCTTTCATGCTTTCAGAAAATCTTATGGCGGCTTTATGAAAATCATCTGGAGTAATTTTTAAAAGCCACTTTAAGCGTCTTTGCTTTTGTGCATTATTAAGCCCATATAACTCCCATAAGAAACCTGTTGCTCCCTTTGCACCAGGAGTTTTAGGAGTAACCTCATCAGCATAGCAACCTATTATAGCTTTTTCTACTTCATCTACAGTAAATACTTTATTACATAGTTCATCTATTGTAACTTTTAAAGCTTTTAAAGAATCAAAAGGCTTGGGGTCTCTATATGTATTAAAGCGAGAAAAGTTAGAATCACTATTTGTATTCATAAACACACCATAAGCCCCGCCTATTGTGCGTATTTGTTTCCATAATTCTGTTGTAGCAAGATAATGTGAAAAAACTTCATCTGCAACACATTCCTTTGTATCAAAAGGAGCACTTCCAAAAGTAAAAGATGCAAATCCTACAGTACCAGGAATAGTAATAACTTCGTTTATTTCAAAAGTATTGCGTTTTTTACCACTAAGTTCTGTAAGTTTAAAAAAATCAGAATCTTTGGAATCCCATTTGGGTTTTAGACCTGTAAGACCAACGGTTTTTATAAATTGCGGTAATATCTTCTTTGAAAGGGAAAGCCCCTTTGAATCCGAAGTAATATGTATAACGCCACCGCCTTTTTTTAAGCGAGCAAATACATTCTTATAACGAGAAGCTAAAGTTTCTACTTTTAATTCAGATAATTTTTTTAAAGTAATAAGAGCAGAAAGCCCATCCCATATTTCATTTATTGCAGCAACTCGATTTACTGTACAACTAGCTCTATAAGAAGCATACCAATGCGCACTAGAAACTAATGTAGAGGCTGCAGAATTATACTGACCAGTAATTAAGTCCTTAAGTCTATCTTTATCTGAAAAATCTGTTTGCGTTAGACAATTTGCTAATAAGTTAAAAGCGTCTTTTGCATTTTCTTCTAGTGCTTTAAAATGGAAGATAACCCAATCTCTTCCTGCATAAAGTTTTTCTTCTATTACACTAGAGCTACAATCTGGAACTTTAGAAGACCTTGTATAAGCACCAAATCCACCTGTGCAACGTTCAATTTGCATTAGAGTTTCATGCCATGCCGCCCCGCCCCAGCCCAATTCTGGAATACACTCTGCCATTGATGGCAATAATGGATAATCTTTTGCAGGCAAAGTATCAGCAGGATATGCTACATCAACATATACAATTCCATTTGTGGCTTCTGTATTAGAAAATACTGTTATTCCATCTATTTCAGAAATTTTTGTATGCAAAGTATCTATTTTAGAAGAAAGGTCAGAAAGTTTTAAACGAGGGATAATATTGTCTTCTTTTTCGGATAGTTCCTCATTCTGAAAATCATGCATACGAGCAAGATTTAAATCATGCTTATCTTTAGGAAGTTCTAAAAGTTTTTTTTGAATTAATTTTTTTTCTAATGAGAGCCTTTTCTTAGACCAAGAAGATGAAGGAGTTACATTTACTAATGTAAAATCTTTATTATTAAGCAAATACTTATCTATTAAAGAAGATATATATTCGGGGTCATCTTGTATATTTTGTTTAATTTGGGCAACAGATTTTCTTAAAAGTAAAGTATTCCATGGCTTTTCTCCATAAATCCAACCTCTTAAGCAGCGTCGTAATAAAACTAAAGAATAAGGACCTTCAAAGCGTTTTATTTCCCTATTACTAAAATCAAAAGACATACAAGTTCTTTCTATATCATCTTTAGATATTCCATTCTTTTTGATGTCTTTTAAAGTTTGAATAATAATCTTTTGTATTTTTTTTGCATTTGAAGGCAAACAGCCGCGAAGCCCACAAGATAAAAAAGGAAATCTAAAAGCTATGCTTTCGCCAGTCTGAGGGGCAATGTCTTCTCCAAGTCCACTATCTAACAAGGCCTTTAATACTGGAGCGCAATCATCTCCCCAAAGAAGTTCTCCTAAAAATAGCAACTCTACAGAAGTCATAGCTCTGTCTTGAGGTGCGTCCATTCTCCATGCCATTATGGAAGAACATTTCTTTTCTGAAGAGTCTTCATCTGCAGGTCCTTGTGCACTTACAAAGGGTTTTATCTTTACTGTAGAATCCACTTTTGGCCAAATAGCCTTTTGTCCTGGAGTTTTTATTTTATCCAACACATTTTCTACTAAAAAATCAAGTTGGTCTTTAGTTGGAATAGAACCATATAAAAAAACTTGACAATTTGCAGGACAATAAAATTTCTTATGAAAAGCTTTTAATTTTGCAAGTGTAAGGTCGGGTATAAAAAGGGGATTTCCACCTGAATCAAAAGAATAATTAGTTCCCGCCATTATACTTTCTTCTACGATTTGAGAAACCATACTTTCATAAGAAGAATAATTTCCCTTCATTTCATTATAAACAACACCTTGTATTGACGCTTGTTTCTTTTCATCAAACTCTATGCGATGACATTCTTGTAAAAATATTTCGGGCTTTAACAGGGGAAAAAACACAGCATCAGCATATACAGAAAATAAATTAAAATAATCAGCTTTTAGTATAGAACTTGCAGGGAAAACCGTGTGGTCAGAAGAAGTATAAGCGTTTAGATATGTATTAACACTCTGATTTGCTAGACGTATAAAAGGGTCTTTTAAGGGATATTTTTTTGAACCGCACAAAACACTATGTTCAAGAACATGAGCCTCCCCCATATTATCACAAACTGGGGTTCTAAAAGCAAAGGCAAAGAGATTTTCCTCGTCTTTATTTAAAAGGTGAAAAACCTCCATTCCCATTTTATCATGTTTAAGCCAAATGCCTGTAGAATCACAATCTTCTACTTGAACAGCATCCAGCACAGTAAAACCTTTATATTTTTCTCCTTTTTTCATCATACATATACCTCGTCATCATTTCTGCCACGAACAATCAAATCACCATTTTCCCATGCTCTACGCAAATCAGCAAAAAATTGAGATGTTACTCGTTCACAATCAGTTCTAAGTAATTGAGTTTTTACAGCTTCTTCATCTTGTATAGTAGTAGCTCTATGCCTTGAAACATTTGCAAAAATCTTACTTCTGAATAGAGGACTTTTCCCTCGTATTAACAATACAATATCATCATCTTGCATTTCGTGAAGTTTATTTTGCAAATATCTATCATCACAATTTACAACATCTTCTTCAGTAAATAAGCGTTTCCTTAAATCTGCTCCCAATTCAGGGTCTTGCTCACTTAGATTAGATATAATATCTGCTTCTGAGATTGGGTCCATGCGTTTTAATATTTGCGCTAAAACGCCTCTTCCATCCATATTTTGGGAGTTTTCTGTATTTTGTGTAAGAAGTTTTTCCTGTAAACTTTTATTTATTTGCTCCATAACAGAGGGAGCTACAGGTTTCATATGTGCAAGCCGCAAAATAATATCTTTTTTATCTTTTGCATCCATTCCATTTATAACTTTTGCAGCTTTTTTGGGTTCAATCTGAGATAAAACAAGTGCTTGAACAGCTATTGATTCACCGCTTAATAAAACCGCTATACGTTCGGCATTGGCTTCATCTAAATAATCAAAAGGCTTACCTTGTGGAAAGCGCACAGTCTTCTTTAGCATTTCTTCTGCTTTTTCACTACCATAAGCCTTTGTAAGTATAGTTCTTGCAGTATCAACACCACCTTCTTCTCTTGCCTTGTATAGCAGACCCTCAAATTCATCAATGACTTCCTGTGCTTCTTCAGGGGAAACAGAACGTATAGAAGCAATTTCAGGAATTATCTTTTCGGTTTGTTCATCACTAAGGTGTGGTAAGATTTTTGCAGCTTCATCTATACCAATAACAACAAGGAATTTTGCTACTCTTCTGTAAATGCTCTCTTTTTCACCTGGCTTTTTGGGCTGTTCAGGTACCATAATAAGACCGCCAGATGTGAGCCTTGAAGCCGCATCTTTTACATCTTCAGAAGTAGTTGTCTTTTTGCTAAAATAAGTACCCGTCTTAGCGGCAATTTTTGCATCTTTATTAGTTTTGAAATCTGTTACAGGAGGTTTTGTGGGTTGGGTAAGGTTATCTATTTGTTTATTAATTTTTTCAAATATTGGTTTTTGTATTAAAGGAACATGTCCAGGTTCTGCTTCGCGCCTTATAAGTTTAGAAATGCTTTGAGGAGATTCTGAAAGTGGTATATCATTTTTTTCCTCACTTTTTTTTTTGTTAGAACCATTTAGTCCATATGCATTTAGACGATAGTCATTCATATTCATTGGCTTGTTCCCCATATTTTTATAACTCTAAAATAAAGTTTTAAGAGCTGTTACAAAATATATGCTATATTCAGCAAGTCATTCTGAACACACAATGCCTATCGC
>CAJOPO010000073.1 GCA_905236315.1 uncultured Treponema sp. | reverse complement strand
TGGAGAAAGGCTTCTAGCCCTTATGAAATATTCATTGGGCTAGGCTATCACTATTAAATAGTAGAAAGTAATATGCTTACAACTTTTTATCGAACAACAGTTTTATCACTTAAAGATTGTGAACCGACTTCTTTTGAATTAAGAAAGGCTAAAGATTTTTGCTTCCAGTAATCAACAGGCATGTATTCATTTAATATGGTAAAAAGCTGTGCAGAGAACTTTTGATAACCACATTCCCAAGAAATTACAGCAAAATTGTAATATAATTCCCATATACCCTGTACACTGCCCCACTCCACAATATCTGGATAATTTGAAGTCCTGTCTAGTAAGTCTGCTAAACCATTATAAGTATATCCTGTTATTCTATCTTCTAAAATATTTTGTATTTTAGAAAGAGCTATTACGCTTCCTAACGCTGCACATTTTAAGGCTTTTTCTTTTTCTGCTACAATTTGCTTTTTATTTACTTCGGAATTAATACTATTTAAAGCATAGCTAGTTGTATTGTAATAGTTAGTTAAGCCTTCTAGTGCTTTTAGTGATATATCATTATAACTACGATATATCAGAAAAAATTTATTCACAGAATCAACTGTATTATTTTTTATTATTCTCAAAAGAGAATTCATATAAAGAGGATTTGTAAAATTTTCATCATCAGACATAACTGCTAACAGATATTTTTCATAATCTGTATAATAGCTTTCATTTTCTTTTTTATTTGTCGCACTTACATATAAAGAATAATCATTAGAATTTAACTGATTTTTTGCCATATCTGCTAAATCAAATAAAATATCATATTTCACATCTTTTACATCTAATTTATCAGCAGCTTTATATGCTTTTTCCATATAAAATGTAGATTGAGTAACTTCTCCTTCTAAACGGTATACCTTCCCTATAAGGTAGTCTGCCTCAGGATATTCTGAATTATTATTTAAAAACTTTATTAACTCTGAAAAACTGTTTTTAAAATAATTTAGTCCATAAATCTCTATATAATTATTGATGATTCCTAAAGCGACTACTTGTTTTTGTTCTTCCAATACAGAAATAACATCTGGTAAAAAATCACCTGCCTTCCTAATAGAACTACCTCTTTGAACTTGCTCCATTATATAGGATTCCCATGCAGTTTGGTCTCTTCGCTTTGTTTTTGCTTCTTCTGCAAGAGTTATAGACCTTCCATAATTACCATTCTCATAAGCATCTTGAGCTTGCTTAAGTAGGAACCAATATTCACTACCAGAAGGTTTTCTAACAATAATAGAACTTTGAGCAAAAATAGGGAAAGAAAAAGTAGCCATAAAAAAAGAGGCAGTAATTGCTATTTTCTGCATAAATTTAATCATATTACAAAGACTCCAACTCTTCTCTAAATACTTTATCGGCATCTTTTGTCTCAATAGTTCGTATTATTTTTCCTTTCTTAAAAATAATAACCTTATCTTTTCCACCTGCAATACCTAAATCTGCATGTTTTCCTTCGCCAGGTCCATTAACAATACAGCCCATTACGGCAATAGTTACATTCTTTTTTAAAGATAAAAGCTCATTTTGCCATCTGTCCATAAAACTATGAACATCAAATCCTTCCCTACCGCATCTTGGGCAACTTATGAGCGTAACACCACTACTTCGTAAGCCACATTCATGCAAGATTTCCCTACCTGCTATTACTTCATTTTCAGGACTAGAGCTAAGGCTGACACGAATGGTAGAACCTATGCCGTCTTTTAATAATGTACTAAATGCTAAAGTAGATTTTACAATACCAGTAATAAGAGGACCTGCTTCTGTTACACCTATATGCAATGGAATATTACTTACACTAGCAAAAGCTCTATTAGCCTCTATAGTTTCTTCAACTGAGGAAGCTTTCATACTTACCACTACATTATGAAAATCTAATTCATCAAATACAGCAAGTTCTCTTAATGCTGTTTTTGCTAATGCCTGTGCACGAGAAAGTTCTTTATTTTCCACCTGCATTTCTAAATCTTTTGGTAAACTACCAGTGTTTACACCAATACGGATAGCAATTCCATTATCTTTGCAAGCGTTAACAACAGCTTCCACCCTTTCTTTACTGCCAATATTTCCTGGATTAATTCTTATTACAGATATAGGTCCTTTAGAACACTCAATGGCTAATCGCCAATCAAAATGAATATCTGCTACAAGTGGTACGGTTGTGTTAGAAGCAATAATAGACAACGCTTCTGCACTTTGCATATCAGGAACAGCAAAACGTATTATATCACAACCAAGTGAAGATAGATTTTCGATTTGATTTAGAATATTAGAAAGTTTTGTAGGATTTGATTTTATGTCTGTAATTTCTTCTTTCCACATTGTCTGTATGGTAATAGGATTATCTCCACCAATATGGATTTTACGAATATTATTACGACCCCCAATGGTTACAACTTTTGATTTGTTATAAACAGCACTCATATAGCATATTATAACAAATAAACCCATTGGATACAAGAAATTAATTTATAATCCAATGGGTTAAAAATGGGTTTTAAAAGTCTTTTATATTAGAAAGAACCGCAAGCTACGATACCGAATACCATGCTAAACAAAGCGATAGTTTCGCAAAGACCAACTACCATAATATAGTTTGTAAAGCCCTTTCCTGTTTCTGCTAATGCGTCACTACCAGCAGCACCTGCTTTTCCCTGTGCTACAGCAGACATACACATAGAAAGACCACAAGCTATACCTAATCCTAAGAAAAATAGTCCGCTTGTACTAAATGCACTCTGAGCAAACTGCTGAGCTTTACCAAGCATTGTATTCATAAGCAAAAAGCCATATATTGTCTGTGTCAAAGGAGCACCAGCAAAAACAACCAAAAGGAATGGAGCGGGCTTATTATTTAGATAACAACGTTTCCATGCACCAATAGCTCCTTGACCTGCAATACCAATCCCAATTGCACTTCCCATAGCAGCAATACCCATAACAACACCGGCACCAATCATACCCCAGTTCATAATCTTTCTCCTTAAACGCTTATAGCGATTAAATTATAATATCTAATTTTTACAGAAACAAACATTTTGCCTCTGTTAATTCCCTATTATTAAACAAACTTAGCTTATTTTTCCAAGCTTGTCTAAATCAACAACAGCCGTACCTAATTTCTCTACATGTATTTCATTTTGTACTTCTGACTTTTCTCTAAATGGACTGTATTTTATTCCACTCCAAGTCATACCTAAGTGTTGAGAGAATTCCAATGTATTCAAACGAACACCGTGTACAATGACAGAAAGTACATTAAGAATCATGTTAAGCCCATGACCAAATACAAGCAATACAACACCAAGTATCATAATACTAAGTTTTCCAAGTATCGGACCTGCCATTGTATTTACTGTGCTACTTATAGCTGCACCTGCTAATGCGACTGCCCATAAACGTATATAGGAAACAATATCACTAAAGACATTTACAATACCTAATAGTACACTTATGATATTCTTACAACTCTCTAATATTGATTTTACAATGCTACCCTCATAATTTGAGAAGATAAAACTTAATATAAAACCAAAAGCAAGAACGGCAACTGCTACCGTAGGTGTTGCAGGAGGTAAATCAAAACCAAAGGCATAAATAGTATTTCCATTTGCAAGCAATGGATAATTTACGCTATCAACAACCATACTCATAACAACATAGAACATACCCCATAGTTGTAATAATGAACCTAAATCACCTAAGCATTTTAGACTCTTTTTATCAGCTATAAAACATTTTATGTGAGCTATACTAAGCTGTATAAGTGCAAGAATAAAACAGAATATTTGCTGATTTTTATCAGCAGCATCTTTGCCTATCTTTGCCGCAGAAACAGGAGCAAAAGATATATTAACCATCCATGCTGGTAAATTTTCTGAAGGTATACCAAACCATGAACAAGTTAATACACCCCACAACATTGTGGAAAGCCCTAATAAAATTACTAAAACAGGCATAGCTTTTGCATTTGGCTTACTTTTTCCTAGTAGGATAAAACCAACTAAAGCAATTAATGCACCATAACCTGTATCTGCAAAAATCATTGCAAAGAATATACAGAAGAACAAGAGGAACCATCCTGAAATATCAAATTCCTTATATCCTGGTGTAACATCTAAGAAATCAGTAAGTGGATAAATAATACTTACTAATTTATTATTTTTAAGTTTAGTAGGTACAGGATCATCATCTGTAGGGTCAGACATAGCAAATGCCCACTTATTCTGCTTACAAGCATTTTCAAAGTTAGGTATATCGGCAATAGGCAAATATCCTGTAAGCCCTGCTAATTTACAATCTTTGGAAATCTCTTCCTTATGTATATTTTCCAAAGCCTGCTCTACGGTTTCCTGCTCATACGAAGAAACGTTTTCCAATTTCTCATGTTCCATACCACTGAAAACAGTTTCAAACTCTACATCAGCAGAAAGAACTTTCTTTAGATTAAGAATTGCATCATGATATTTTTTCATTTCTTTTAATGTAGTATCAATAGACAATATTTTATCTTTCGATGTAGAAATATCAGCTTTTATATCTAAAGTTGAATTTTCTGGCATTGGTACAGAATAAGCTTCAGGAGGTAAAGCAGCAGGTCTTTCTGTAATTTCAGTATCAGAAACAACTAGAAATCTTGAAACCTTAGAAGAAGAGTTTACCAATATAGTTTTAATATCCTTACCAATAAGAAAATACTTATCCATCGGAATCTCATACATATAAAGATAAATTCCATTCTGTGAAAGCATTTTAAAATCTTCAAGAACCACACTACCCCAATTAGAAAATCTTTCTAATTCTTGCGTTTCTTGATTAATCCTTTCTATTAAAGATTTCTTTGCCTCGTTTAAAGCAACTATTTCTGTAGCCTTAGAATCAGCATCTTCTGAGGATAAAGAAACCTGTGCTAAAACCTTAGATTTAGAAACTTTTATTTCATCAAGAATAGAAATAGCTTTATCTGCCCTTGTTACAGCTTCCTTATAAGCATTTAAAACAACTCCCTTTCCTTCTATGCTTTCTAAATGCAATAACCCCAGTTTTCTAAGTTTTTTTAAAGATGCTCTACGCTCAGAATTTAATACAACAATGGAAACTTTCTTCATTTGTTCAATCGCCATTATTCAACCTCCTTCTGAGTACCATCATTTTCCTTATCAGCAACAGCCTGCAACTTTCTTTTAGAAATCTTAGAACGAACTACAGCAGCAACCTGTTCATCGCCTAAGAATACACCTATTTTCTTTATATTAGCCTTTGTTTCAGGGATTTTTACTTTCTCAAACAAGTTAACGCGCTGTGTTGTCGTTCTTAACTCTTTAGAAAGTAATCGAACCTGTTCGTCTAAAACCTCTGCCTCTAAATCTAATTCAAGTACTTTTTCCATACGGTCGGCAGCCATATCTATCCATAAAGGTGTTGAATATAAATCGTAATCGCCACGACCAAAATCAGCTCCCTCATAAATAGGTATTTTTACACCTGCAATATTTCCCCAGCCCTTCTTTATATTTTTGACAGTCACCATACCCGGCTTAAAAGCTTCTTTCTCCCCAAAAACAGAAATCCATTTTTGGAAATCTTCTTCAAGAAGTTTTTTTTCTGCTCTTACAGCCTTTGCTTTTTCATCTATGGTTCTAATTTCAGACTGTAGCTGCTGTTTTTTGAGCGTTAATGTAGGAAGATAACGTTGATACATTTTCAATGCATCTTTCTGTGCTTTTTGCTCATTCTTTGTCAGCTTAATCTTTGCCATTCAGCTATAACTCCATAATTAGCAATTTATTTAGGCCAGAACTGCTCAATAAGCTCAGTTTTAAGACCAGTCTCTTGTTTTTCAAAACAAACGGATAAAATTTTCCAACCAGAATCCAAAGCTTCTTCCAATGGAATATTAACACTTAAATCCATCATCTGTTTTTCAAACAATTCACCATACTTTAATAACTTTTCATCCCATGCACTCATATTAAAACCCATACTCTTCTTTTCAAGAGTATCTTTATATTGTGCATACAAACGAATCATACCATCCATCAAAGCACGATGATCTTTACGAGTTTTTCCATTTACTTGTTGCTTTAAACGTGATAACGAACCAAATGGCTCTATATGACCACCTTTTAAATAAAACTGTCCTTCAGTTATATATCCTGTATTATCTGGTACAGGGTGCGTTACATCATCACCAGGCATTGTAGTTACAGCAAGAATTGTAACAGAACCAGAATCACTAAAGTCAACAGCTTTTTCATAACGAGAAGCTAATTGAGAATACAAATCTCCAGGATAACCTCGATTTGAAGGAACCTGTTCCTGAGTAATTGCTATTTCCTTCATAGAATCTGCAAAGTTTGTCATGTCAGTAAGTAAAACAAGAACATTCTTTCCTTGAAGGGCAAACTGTTCTGCAACTGCCAAAGACAAATCAGGAATTTTCATACATTCTACAGTTGGGTCTGCTGCAGTATGAATAAACATAACAGTTTTACTAAGAGCCCCACCTTCCTCTAGAGTATTCTTAAAATACAAATAATCGTCATATTTTAATCCCATGCCACCAAGAACAATTACATCAACTTCAGCCTGCATAGCAATACGTGCAAGTAGCTGATTATATGGTTCACCTGATATAGAAAATATAGGCAACTTTTGAGATACAACCAATGTATTAAAAATATCTATCATTGGTATACCTGTACGAATCATTCTACTTGGAGTAATACGTTTTGAGGGATTAACAGAAGGACCACCAATTTCTACTAAATTATCTGTTAAAGCAGGACCGTGATCTCTTGGCTCTGCAGAACCATTAAAAATACGCCCTAATAAGTTTTCACTAAATGAAACTTTCATTTCATTTCCTAAGAAACGTATTTGGTCATTAGTAGCAACACCACGACCGCCAGCAAATACTTGTAGAGAAACTAAATCACCATCTATTTTGTTTACTTCAGCTAAAGATTTCCCAAAACGCGTTGTGATTTCTGCTAATTCATTTAGTTTTACACCTTTTGCACGTACAGAAATTACGCTACCGTTTATACTTTCAATCCTACTGTATACTTTATTCATTACTCACCATCCTTAAGTAGTGCTTTTATTTCCTCACTTACTGTAGCATCTTTTGAGGCAAGCAGTTTATCAATCTCAACTTCATGCTTCTTAAAATCTTCGCTTTGATATACAGAATAATTCATATCTGTAAAATTCTGTCTTAAGCTGTTAAAAAATGTTCGAGCTTCATCTTTTTCTTTTAGAGAGAAAGATGACCCCAAAATAGCAACAATTTTCTTAAAGACATACTGTTGACGTTCAGGGGTTGAAGCACCTTCAACCTCATCAAATGAATCTTGCTGCATATAAACTGCATCCAAAAATTCACTTTTTAGATAAACAATAAAGTCTTCTTGAGAAGTACCCTCTTCTCCAACAACTTTCATCATTTGATTTACTTCAGAACCACGTCTATATAAACTTCTAGCAAATTCAACCAAATCATTACGTTGTACAGATTTATATTTAGACCAAGATTCCAATGGATCAATAGCAGGATAACGTCTAGCATCGGAACGCTCACGGCTTAATCCATGAAATGCCCCAACAACTTTTAAAGTAGCTTGTGTAACAGGTTCCTCAAAGTTTCCACCAGCAGGAGATACGGTTCCGCCAATTGTTACAGAACCAACTTGACCATCTCTTAGTTTTACTATACCTGCTCTTTCGTAAAAAGACGCTATTGTTGACTCCAAATATGCAGGGAATGCTTCTTCACCTGGGATTTCTTCCAAACGTCCAGACATTTCACGCATTGCTTGTGCCCAACGGCTTGTTGAATCAGCAAGAAGCAAAACATGCAATCCCATTTGTCTATAATATTCAGCTAGAGTAACACCTGTATAAACAGAAGCTTCTCGAGAAGCAACAGGCATAGAAGAAGTATTACATATTATAATAGTACGTTCCATTAAAGAACGTCCTGTACGAGGATCTTTTAATTCAGGGAACTCTGTTAAAGTTTCAACAACTTCACCAGCACGTTCCCCACAAGCTGCTATTATTACTATATCAACATCAGCATTACGGCTTGTAGTATGCTGTAAAACAGTTTTTCCTGCACCAAAAGGACCTGGTATACAATATGTTCCACCCTTTGCAACAGGGAAGAATGTATCAATTAATCGAACTTTTGTAACCATAGGTTCATTTGGACTCAAACGCTCTGCATAGCAATTAACAGCTCGTTTTACAGGCCATTTAAAACTCATGCATATTTTTGAATCATTTCCTTTTTCATCAGTAAGAGTTGCAATAGTATCATGAATTTTATATTTTCCAGATGAAACAACTTGCTTTACTGTATAAGTTCCTAAAAAGTCATAAGGAACCTGTATTTTATGAGTAAAAGGACCTTCTGGTACTGTTCCAACGACATCGCCAGCCATAACTTTTTGCCCTACATTTGCAGTTGGAGTAAAGTCCCATTCTTTATTTTCATCTAAAGCTGGTAGATATACACCTCGTTCCAAGAAATATCCTGAATGTTCTGCAAGCAATGGTAATGGATTTTGCAAACCATCATATACTTGTCCTAACAAACCAGGCCCTACTTCTACACTTAACAAATCACCTGTAAATTCAACTTCACAATCTGTAGAGATTCCTTTCGTCATCTCATAGATTTGCATCTGTGCAGTATTACCTCTAATACGGATAACCTCTCCTTTTAAACTTTGTCCATCAACTTTAACAAAGCCTACTTCATTAAGTGATACTTTACCGTCAAATTCTACAGAAACCATGTTTCCATTAACAGCAACTACCTTGCCTTTAGTATCTGTCATTTCTTTTCTCCAAGAATCTCATCATAGATTTTATGATAGGAAGAGAGTCCCTCATCCCTGTTAAATTTCTTCATACGTTCTATCAACATAAGGCGCAAACCATAATTATATACAGCATCTACACAGAACATATCCAATGGAGCTATTCTATCTAAAACACTTAATCGATATGCATTTAAATACTGTTCAGCACTTAAAGGGCTGTCCATTCCCGTTGCTGTCCTTGCAACTTGAATAACCTCACCGTCATTAATAGATGGAATATCCTTTGCATCTTTTTTCATTTTTAGTGCCCTTATCTGAGCTAATGCAAAGCGTAAATTACGTTCAAATGTATACCATTCATCCAAAAACTTAGAACCTGTTGGTTCCATATTTTTGGGTGGTTCCAAAGAGAGATACTGAGCTAACTCATTATCTCTAGGAGACATAAAACGAGAACATAAATCCTTAAAATATTCCGTTGTAATTGGGAGTTTTGAAGAACTTTCAGTATTTGTAGTAAACGCAGGAAGTTGAGCTACTAAATAATAGAGGTGTTCCACTAATTAGTTTCCTTTCCAGCTATACTGGTTGCTGCTTTTTTCATTAATTCAGTAGTTTTAGGGTTCAAATAAGCACTGAATAAATTTGCGACTTCCTCAGCACTAAAATCATAGAATGCACTTCCATCTTTTGTACCAATTCTAAAACCTGAAGAAATAGAAGAGTCTCCTTTTATCTCTAATCCTTTAGAAATATGAGATTTTAAGGATGACATAAGTTCACTTTCAATAGCTTTTAAATCTTTTTCAGAAAGCAAAACAGATATATCTTGAGCATTTGGATTTGTAGTCCATGCCTTTACTACATCAGGAATTATTTTCTTTAGAGCATCTTTATCTAATGCTGCTTCTGTTTCTGCATTAATTAAAGCAGATAATTCCTTATTTATACCTTCTCTAAAAGATATAATTAAATTTCTACCAGCCTGCTCTATTGCATCTTCACTAGATTTTTCCATTCTAGCAGTTTCTGCTTTTGCATTTTTGATAATGCCATCTGCTTTTTCTTCAGCTTCCTTTAAAATAGCTTTAGCTTTTTCTTCAGCTTCAGAAACAATAGTTTTAGCTGATTTTTCGGCTTCGGCAACTCCGTCTTCTTTGATTTTTTTAATCAACTCATCTAACTGGACGTCCATTGTGACCTCTCTATATCAAATTTATAAAACCATTTAAGCGATTTTCATAACCGCACAATTAGGTCAAAATTCAAAACAATACTTTGTAACTTGATGATATTCTTTATCAGGCTCAAGTATTGAAGATGGAAAGTCGGGTTTATTAGGAGAATCAGGATAAGCTTCAGCTTCTAAACACAACGCTGCATGTTTTTGATACAAAACGCCATTCTTTCCTTTTAAATCTTTTATAAAGTTACCTGTATATAATTGTATACCAGGTTCTGTAGTTTTTACAAGCATTTTTCTACCAGAAGAAGGCTCTTTAACAATAGCAACATTATTAAGTACCTTATCTCTTGAAGCCCTTCTCACACAAAAACAATGATCATATCCAAAATCCGTTTTTTCAATATCTCTTCCTATTGTCTTCTGTGCAGTAAAATCATAAGGAGAATCGATTACACTCATAATTTTTCCAGTAGGAATAAGTTCTTTATCAACTTCAAGATAACTATCAGCAAAAAGTTGTAACTCATGATCCAATATTGAGCCTGATGAATCACCTTTTAAATTAAAATATGCATGATTTGTAAAATTAATGGGAGTTGCTTTATCGGTAGTTGCTCTATATTCTAATGTAAGTTCATTATTTTCATTTAATGTATATATCACAGTTACATCAACATTACCAGGAAATCCTTGTTCTCCATCAAGACTTCTTCTAGTGAAGATAACTCCAACACCATTGGAATTTTCTATTTTATGAGATTTCCATACTTTCTTTTCCCAATAATCAAAGCCGCCATGTAACATATTATTACCATCATTTTTATCAAGATGATATTTAGTTTCATTTAAAGAAAAGGCTGCGCCACCTATACGATTTGCAAAGCGTCCGACAATAGCACCGAAATGAGCGTTTCCATTTACAAAACCATCTAATGTAGAATAGCCTAGCAAAATATCTACATTTCCTTTTTGTGAATCAGGAAGTAAAATACTTGTAATTATGCATCCATAATCGGTTACACAAACAGACATCTTTCCATTTGTAATCGTATAAAGATGAACTTTTGATCCATCAGACAATAAACCATAAGAATTTTTCTTAACATTCAAGATAGGCATACTTCTATTATATATTACTTTTATTAAAATTCAAGTGTAAATTTAATTTCTTGTGTACTTCTTCCTACTTTTGCAGCAATTTCTTCTATTGTCATTCCTTGCGTTGCTAGTTCTTGAACCAATCTTTTATAGTCTTTTTTGGGTAAAATCTGCTGTTCTCCTCGAACAATTTCAGGAATGTCTTGTTTAGCTTCTTTTGAAGATGTTCTTTTTCCCTGCTCATTTTTATACTGGTCAATGGGAGTACGTGTCCTCTTTACATTTTTTTTAGAAACTTCAGAAGTAGTATTTTTTTCTTTTTCTAATAATGATTTAAAAACTATAGATTTTTCAGTCTTATCTAGTTCCTGTTTTAGTAATGTTATACGTTTATCAGCATCTTCTATAATAGCTTTTGTTTTGGCGATTCTATCCTCTAATAAAGAAATATCTCTATCTGCACTCTTATCTAATTGTATTAAAAGAGAATTTAACTCAGACCTTGCTTTATCAATTACATCATCTGTAGAAAATAATTTTTTAAATCTTTTAAAAAAAAATATCCACATAATTATGTTAAAAATGCAAATAAGTATAGAAAGCAATACAAATAAAGTCATAATTTGCTATCTAGTTATATCTATATGGATACCTAAACGAGGATCTGTAACTTCTATAGATTTTGCACTCTCGTTATCAGTATCTTGGTCTTGATATTTTTTATTGTATGTTCCTCTTCCACTATATGAAGAAGAATTACTACCATCTTTATCTACTTTAGTAGATAGCACTTCATTAGCTGCAGCTTGTTGAACAATTTTAGTTTGCTGTAATTTATCTTGAGAAGCTTTATTAAGCATTTGCGCAGAAGCTTGCTGCGCTATTTGATTTTGAGAAGCATTATATTTTGCGACTTTATCCATTTGACTGTACACTGTAGATAAATCTATAGGTTGCAAAGACATTCTCATTCCTCCAAACAAATAAGATACTTAACTAGAATACCCCTCAGGTGCACGTACATCTTCAGTAACTTGACTTGCGTCATACTTGCCCCTACGCACAAACCCATTATCATAATAAAATGTAACAGATTTTACATCAGCCTTTACATCATCCTTTTCATCACGCACAAAAATTTTTGCACCTGCATAAACTGTTCCACTTGCATTAACTTTTCCAACTATCTTTAACTCTCGTAATCTTCCTTCTATTTGGTTTATCTCTTCTGTCATTGCATTGCTTTGGTCAGTAATTTCACCTTTTCGAGTCATTAATTTGTTAAGATTTTCCTCTTTTTCTTTTGGTAAGGACTTACGTATTTTCTTTTGGTCTTCAAGATGAGAAATATTTAAATCAATTTCTTCTAATTCAGCAACTAATTTAGATTGTTCCTCTTGTAATTCAAGAAGTCGCTTTTTAGCCTTAGGATCTATACCAACTTCAAGAACAGTTTCAGTACCACCACCTGGAGAACCAATATTTTTTGCAGTTATTTCTTCAGTTGCAAAGAGATGACCACCAACAATTTGAGCACGTTTTCCTTTTAAAATTATTTTTTTCATAGCTGTAACTTCAGAATTTACAATACTATCATTAATAATTATAAATTCCCCAGCTTCTAATTTTACATTTTCGATGTGATGAGCCCATATAGACTTTGGTGTAGAAATAAATCCCTCATGTCGTCCTGAAACACCCTGAGAAATAACAATGTCCCCTCCAGCTTCTATACGACAATTACCTACAGTACCATATACTTCTACATTTCCATCTGCTTTTATATTGAAACCATCTTCTACATTACCGCGTACAACAACAGTACCCATAAATGTAATATTTCCAGTCTTAATATTTACACCCTGTTCTTCTCTAACAGGTTCAACAGTAACCTTATTTCCAACTAATAAAACTTCCCCATTACACTCAGCAAGTATCGTACAACCATCTGTATCTAACTTTGTATTTGCCCCAAGTGGAATAGGAATATCTTTGCCATTTTTTGCTTCCAAATATCTTCCCATAATAGTTTTTCCACCTTTACCTTGCTGTGGAAGCATCTTTTGAGCAAGAGGTTGACCTGCAACAACATTTTGTATTAAATTAAGTTCCTTAAAGTCTACTTGACCATTTTCAGTTTCTTTTAACTTTAACTTAGTTCTATCTGTTTCAAAATTATAAGCGATATAAGCATCTCTTCCATCAACTGGCATAACGGCATGTGCAACTTCATACGGAATATTATAAACGGGATTATCTATAAATTCCATAATTTTTTCTTCATTTATTCCTGCACAAACACCTTGCACTTTTAATTTTTGTAGAATAGTATCAAAAGAAACCTCTGAACCACTTTCTGTAGGAGGAGTAACTGTAATTGTAGCCTGCATTTCATCATCCGATATATCCACAGCGAAGATAGCATCTCCACCTGCATCATGATTATAGCTACCTACTTCTTCATAATCATTTTCGGTTCCATTTTTACATAATTTCT
>CAJOPO010000072.1 GCA_905236315.1 uncultured Treponema sp. | reverse complement strand
GCGCAAAGCCCCTAAGCATTGCTGAAAAAGAGGGGTATTAGGGGAGAAAAAAACGCTTATGAAGTAGAGTTTTTTCTCCCCTAAAAATACGGGGTTCAAGGGCACCCCCTTGAAAATCCACTTTCCGTGTCTTTTGTACTTGTTATAAAACATAAGTCGTGATATATTTTATCATAGGTAATGTTTGATTTAACTTTTATTACTGTTTTTTTAGACCTGTTAGGAATATGATTATAAAGAGGGAACGGTAGCATATATGGAAAACTCAAAAGTTTCTATTCCAGAGTTAGATACAAATACCAAAATATTAAATTTATGCATATTTGTTGTTCCTTTTATATATGGTTTTGTATTTGCAATTTATTTTAAGGTATTTTCTTCTACGGAGCAAATGTTTTCAATTCTTTTTACGGCTCCTGCAGTTATTTATCCTATTTTTGCACTAGCATTTGCAATTTTTATAGGTCATATTTCCTTGCAAAAAGTATATGCCTATGACGGTTCAGAAGAAACTAGACAAGAGGCTGCAAAATATTATCATGTGTATACTATAACCAATCTTATTGACCCCATATTAAGTGCATTCATTTTTCCTATTATGGTATGGCTTGGAGCAAAAACTAAGGGCATACAATTTGGCTTATGGCGAGAAATGTATGTTGTTGTAAATGCCGTATTCCTTATTTCTACTTTCTTTTATTGCTTTTGGATAGGTCGCTTTGAACGCTGGCTAAAGTTTTTACCATTACGTCCAGAGGATATTAAGTTTGGTGTTGTAAAGAGAATCATTTTACTAACGGCGGTTATTACTTGGGGCATTTATGCAGGCGTTATGGCAACTGTGTTAGTGGCTTATGATACATTGCAAGGGGTAGATAAAAATGCCTTTGCAGTGGGCTTTGTTATAAAACTTATTCCACAAATGGCTTTTGGCCTTATAATGAGCGTTGTTGATGTGGCGGTTCTTGTTCGCGGTCTTGTTCAAAGCCTTGCAAAATTAAATAGCTTTAGCGATAGCCTTGCAAAAGGTGATTATAGCGGACATACACTTCCTGTAGAAAGCCGTGATGAATGTGGACTTGTTATGGATAATATGAATACATTATTTGAAAGTACACGTTCTCTTTTAAGTGGTGTACACGCAAATGTAAGTTCTACCGTACAAGTTGGTAATGACTTAGATGTAAGCATGACGGAAACAGCTTCTAATGTAAAAGAGATTGTAAACAATATTCATTCTGTACGTAATCAAGTTGATATGCAGACACAGATTATGGATAAGACTACAGAGGCTACAAATCGCATTATGGGTAGTATTGCTATTCTTACGGATAATGTGCAACAGCAATCTGCTAGTGTAGAAGAAAGTTCTGCTGCCGTTAGACAGATGGTTTCTAATATACAGGGTGTTACTAATACGCTAGAAGTTAATGGCGAAAAGGTAAGAGAGCTTGCAAAGGCTTCTGATTTAGGTCATAAGCGCGTAGAAGATGCTGTTCAGCTTTCTAATAAAATATTGCAAGAGTCTAGTGGGCTTTTAGAGGCTTCTAATGTTATTCAAAATATTGCAGAACAGACTAACTTACTAGCTATGAATGCAGCTATAGAAGCAGCGCATGCGGGAGAAGCGGGTAAGGGCTTTGCTGTTGTTGCCGATGAGATTAGAAAACTGGCAGAGCAGAGTAATACACAAGGGAAAAACATTACTGATAGCTTAAAGAGCCTAGAGGAAGTGATACGTGGAGTTTCAGAAAGTACACGCCTTGTTCAGACGCAATTTGGTGTTATTCAGGATTTGACTAATACTGTAAAAGTGCAAGAAGAAAACGTAATGAATGCTATGAAAGAGCAGAACGAAGGCAGTCAGCAAATCCTTTTAGCAATGAAAGCGATTGATGATTCTACTGTAAGCTTAAAGCAGAATGCTTCTTCCGTTATGGATGGTGGAACTGAAGTTGTTGCTCACATGCAAGACTTAGGAAAATCTTCTGGAATTATAAGCAATTCTGTTTCTGAAATGGCAAGTGGTACTAAAGAAATACTTACTGCAGTGCAAAATGTAAATGATACCTCTGTAAAAAATAAAGACACCATTACAAGCCTTGCTACAGAAATGAATAAGTTTAAATTATAGAGCCAGACAGACCACGATATAAATAACAAAACTTTTATTTGAAGCATTTATATCAAAGTGCTATATTGAACGCATAGCTCGTTGCGGGAGTCTGCCGCTATCCAATTAATCATCTTTATAGGAGATTACTATGAAGCACACTGGGATGGGGGCAGTGGCACTTTTTATATGTGCTCTTTTTATTTGCTCCTGCTCATCAACAAAAAATCAAAACAATTTGAATTCTCTTTCGTATGAAGAACTTGTATCACTTGCGCAAAGTGGGGATAGCATGGCACAGGTGAATCTTGGACTATTATATGAACATAAATCTATACCCGGCAGTACGCTTTCTTATGGAGACCTTCCCCTTGATTATGTAAAAGCAGCCGAATATTTTACAGAGGCTATGGAAGCGGGAAATATGAAGGCACCTAGACATCTAGGTCTTTTATATAAAACAGGTACAAGCGATGGTTCTTTTTTGCAAGATGATGTTAAGGCTGCTAGCCTTTTTAAGACTGCAATGGAACGCGGAGATAGTACAGGAACACTTTTATATGCTGATTGTCTTTTTGATGGTGTGGGCGTAGAAAAGAATGAAGAAGAAGCTCTTTCATTGTACGAGCAACTTGTGAAAACAAAGGCTCACGATAAGGACGCTGCGGCACTTCGCCTTCGTGGCATTAGAGATGTAAGTACAATAGCTGAAAGTTTTGGTGATGGCGAAAAGGTGTCAACGGTCATTATTGAATATGCAAAAGACATTGATTCTTCATCTCTTTCTGCTACAAGTTTTGCTATTACAGGGCGTAGTGTAGAATCTGTTGTTACAAATAACGTTGCAGAAAAGACTAGTCAGTCTGTGGCTGGACACTTTGTTATTATCAATTTAGCATACGAAAATAAATGGGAAACTGCTGGTGCAAATCAGTTTGCAGGACCAAAGCATGATGACAAAAAGGACAGTGGCGCAAAAGAGGGGGCAGAAAATGGGCCTCGCTTTGATGATGATGGAGTTCCTGTAGATGTGAGTGCAACGGTTACTCAAACTGAGGACATTTCTGCTACCGACGGTACTGTGTTTAAAGCAAGTAAAACATCATTTGTTTCAACATCAGCAAGGGAATTAGTTATAGAAGACTTTGAAAAACAATATTTCTCTGATAGTGAAACAGGAATTACACTTCCATATTTTGTATATCTTCCAAAGGACTATAGCACTACAAAAAAGTATCCTCTAGTGTTCTTTATTCCAGATGCAAGTGCAGACACTTCTATTGAAATGGCTACTCTTACACAGGGTAATGGGGCTACAGTTTGGGCAACCGCTCAGGAACAGTCAAAACACCCTGCAATAGTGGTTGCTGTGCAGTACCCATATTCAGTTGTAAAAGAAGCTGGTCCTCTTACTACAGACGACTACGAGTGGACAACTGGTCTTACTGCTGTGGATAATCTTTTGCATTTTATTATTAAAAACTACGCTGTGGACGAAAGTCGCATTTATGGCACTGGGCAGTCACAGGGGTGCATGTCAAACATTGCTCTTTCTGATAAATATCCCGACTTGTTTGCCGCTCAGTTTCTTGTTGCGGGGCAGTGGAATGTAGAAGAAATGGCCGCCATGAAGGATAAGAAACTTTGGATTATTGTATGTGAAGGAGATACTAAGGCTTACCCTTCTATGAGTGCGGCTGTTGACCTATGGAAGCAATTAGGAGCAAAAGTTGCCCGCGGAGATGACTTTTGGAATCCTAAGGCAGATGATACAGAAATGAGTGCAAATGTGAAGGCAATGCTTGCAAAAGACGCAAATATCCGTATGAACGTGTTTGCAGACGGAAGCCACATGTACACTTGGAGCCTAGCTTATAACATTGAAGGAATTCGCGATTGGCTTTTTGCCCAATAAGTTTATTCATCAATAAGAAACTTATTCAATTTCGTACCCTGCGCTTTTTAGAGCGTCTATTGCCTGCGAAAAGTTTTTTTTCTTAACTAGAATGTAATCTGTGTTAAAAGTGGAAACTGCAAAAATGCCTATTTTGTTTGCTGCGAGGATTTGCGAGATGTTAGAAAGAATACCGATGAGTGAAAAATCTAATATTCCAGAAATACGGAAAGCTTTCCAGCCATCATCGCGTTCTGTAGTATTTTTAGGTGTTTTTGCACTTTCGCAGACAAGGGAAATCTCTTCATCTGTTCTTCCAATAAAGTAAAAGTCATTTTCAAAATTGATGTCAGATACAGATTGCACTTTGCAAACTGTTAAGTCATAGTTAAGTTGTTGTAGTTTCATATATTCAATTATAACAGAAAACTTGCTAAAAATGCAGTGGATTATGTTTGTTCTTCTGCGAAGTAGGAAATTACTTACAAAGGGGAGGTGGTTGACGTGTATAGGTCGGTGTGGGTGATGCGTACATGTCGGAGGGGTTCCCCTTGGGTGGAAGGTAGGAGTGAGGAGTGAGAAGATAGGATTTAGAGCTTAAAGTTTAGGGGGAGGATGGAGGGAGGAGATGAGAAATAAAAAAAAGTGAAAAAAAATTAAAAAAAAAGAGGAAAGGGAGTTGACAAAAAAAAATGGTAGTGATATATTAGCAAACATCGCCACTAAACAAGGCGACACACAGTCTTTGACAGTATAAAGGGAAGGATACAGTAAGGGAATT
>CAJOPO010000071.1 GCA_905236315.1 uncultured Treponema sp. | reverse complement strand
TTGTAAGTCGCTATAATAGCGCGACTTACAACATCGCATTTTCAAAGTTGCCTCTAAAAACTGAAGTTTTTAGAGGCTCCCATAAATGATTTTTTATAGATATGTTGGAATAACAACATATCTAGAGCAGCTTATTTAGTATTCTTATGTGCAGTTATAACAATTAAATTGTTTAACGATTTAACTGTTTATCAAGGAGAATACTATGATTCGTAAGATTGTTCATATTGATGAAGAAAAATGTACAGGCTGTGGTTTATGTGCTGCCGCTTGCCATGAAAACGCCATAATTATGCAAAACGGTAAAGCTCATCTTTTGCGTGATGATTTTTGTGATGGCTTTGGTGATTGTCTTCCTGCTTGCCCTGCAGGTGCTATTACAATAGAAGAAAGAGAAAGCGAGGCCTATAATCCTAGTGCCGTAGAAAAGCGAAAAGTGGAATTGCAACAGGAAGCTTTTCATAATCATGTAGGGCAGCACTGTCCTGGTAGTGCGCTTCATACTTTTAATCGTGCAGAGCAAGAAGAAGATATAAAGGATTCATATAGTAAAAATGCTGAAATCCATTCTGAACTTATGCAGTGGCCTGTGCAGATAAAGTTATTACCAGTTGAAGCCCCATTTTATAACAATGCAAATCTTTTAGTTGCAGCAGATTGCACCGCTTATGCCTATGCTGCTTTTCATAGGGATTTTATTCATAAGCATATAACACTTATTGGCTGCCCCAAACTAGATGACGGTGATTATACGGAAAAGCTAACACAGATTATTGCTAATAACGAAATAAAAAGTCTTACTGTAGTTCGTATGGAAGTGCCGTGCTGTGGTGGCATAGAAAGAGCCTGCATAAACGCTCTAAAAGCAAGTGGAAAATTTATTCCATGGAAAGTTGTGGTTATTTCAAGAGATGGACATATTGTAGAAGACTAAAACACTTTATGTTTACTTTCATTTTCCGTATATCTTGGAAGAAATTACTTTTTGGTGTGTTTTACCATTGCTTTTTACATTGGAGTTAAGGCTTTGGATAACACACCAATCTGAAGCATTTTTTAGGAGTTTTTATGAAAAGTAAAAGCGTTTCTTGTATTAAACAGGATGAAAAAATCTTTGAGAAACCCGTTGGTGTAAAAGACGTAATGGATTATTTAGGACGAGGGCGTACTCATATATACGACCTTATGGCAAAAAAATTGCTTCCCTATCACCAGTTAGGTGGGAAAAGATATTTTTTCTTATCAGAGATAGAAACTGCATTAAAGCAAATATAAAACGGTGGCGAACGCAAAGTTAGCCAACAGGCGATACTACATCAAAGGAAAGAAATTGCTGTGATTATGACTCATGCAATTTCCATTCCGCTCTGCATTTTCATATCTTCAACACGATTTCAAACTTGATTAAATAGCCTTTACGGAATCTCTAAACACAAGGTGACCGCCTACAACCGTACAGCCTGCATTATACGCCTGCCCATTTATCTTTCTCAGTAGTAAATCAACTACAGTGCGGGCCATTGAGTCAAAGTCAACTGAAACGGTCGTTAGGGCAGGGCCGTTATAGGTCGTTACGTAAAAATCATCAAAGCCTACTACAGACACATCATCTGGAACCTTTACGCCTTTTGCCTGCAATTCATTTATAACGCGAATTGCACATTCATCGCAGTTGCAGACAAAGGCCGTAGGCAACTCTTGCGGCAGAGGCGGCACTACAAAAATTCCCTTTCTATCTCTATCTGGAATTATATCATCTAAGGAAACGCTCATGTTGTTTTCAAACAGGGCTTTTGCAAATCCCATAAAACGGTCATTTATGCTGGAAGTGCTGTTAAAAGTCCCCACAAAACGCAATTTTCTATGCCCTAAATCCAGCAAATGCCTTGTCAACAGATATTCAAGATAAAAGTTGTCGGATATAACGGAGTCTACTTGAAGTTCCCCCGCAGAAAAATCAAGGAAAACAAAAGATTTGTAATTCATAGAAAAATAACGCGCATAAGCTTCGGACACCTGCCCCATAATCATAACGCCGTCAACTTTTTCATCTTTAATTATGTGCGGCATAGTAAGGTCAAACTCCATTTCATCAGAAAGTTGCTCAATTATGGCATAAAACCCGCGCGAAAGCAGTTCCTTAGAAATGGCATTGTATAGAGTCCAATAAAAAGAACCGTTTTTGTCAAAAAAGCGGGAGGGGGCAACAATGCCGATATTCCCTGTGGAATGATATGTATCTGTATATAAGAAGTTTGAATTTTTTTTTGAATAACCAAGTTCATTTGCGCAATCTATAATGCGCTGACGCAAATCTTCCCCTACTCCTTCCTTTCCCGCTAGTGCTTTAGATACGGAAACAGTGCTTATATTAAGTTTTTGTGCAATATCAGAAAGTCGTACTTTAGTTTCTTTAGCCATATTAATATATTAACTTATTTTTACTTAAAAAACAAGTAAAATATAATATTTATGTCATGCAAAGGATGGCTTTACATACTATGCGTTTAGTCTTTTGTAATTCCAGAACCAACTAACTCGCTATAGCCGCCTGCTTTCTTTTTTGCTTCTATGCGCTGTTCAAATTCGTTTATAACGGTATCTATATGCGTAATGATGCCTAACATTTTGCCACTATTTTGCAAAGACTTTAGTGCATTTATAGCTTCTATTAGAGGTGTACCACTCAATGTACCAAAGCCTTCGTCAAGGAATAAGGAATCAACCCTTACGTTTCTGCTAGCAAGCTCGGCAATTCCTAAGGCAAGAGAAAGACTTATAATAAATTTTTCACCACCGCTCATTGTAGAAATGGGTCTATCGTCCTTTGCTTCTGGATAATTTGCATCGTGAACTACAAAATCAACTCCACCATCTTTTTGAACTAAGGTATACTTCCCAGATATTGCAAATACATATTTATTTGCTTTTTTTATCAAGGTCTTAAAGGCAAGGGCTTCTACAAAGACTTCAAAATCAGAACCATCCTGTTTGCCTATAAAAGTTTTTACAGTTTCCCACTTATCCTTTTCTGCTTTTGCATTTTCATACTTAGTATTTAGCTCTTCATATTTATTTCTATTTTCTTTATCAATTTTTAACTTATTATTTATTTCTCCAATCTTTTGATTATCTTCTGTATTAGCAAAATCAATTTCTGTTTGCTCCCTGTTTAATTCTTCTTTGCTTTTTTGAGTTTTATTAAGAGCCTTAGTTTTTTCAAAATCATCTAAGGCAAGTTTTAATTCTTTTTCTGTACTTGCATTTTCTTTATTAAGTTTTTCTTTTTCTGCTTGCAAGGCTTCAAAATCTTTTTCGTCTGCAAAAGATTCAAGTAAATTATCAATATTAGAAAAACCATTTGCTTCTAAGGCAATATTTAAACTATTGAGTGCTTCGTTTAGCTTAAGATTTCTTTCGTTAATAGAGATATTTAGCTGATTAATTATAGTTTCGATATTACTGTAGGCTTTAGATTTTGTTTCGCTTTGCGTATTTGCTTCTTCAAGATTTTTCTTCAAAGATTGCTCTTGTTTTTTTACTAAGGCTTCTTCGTCATCAACTTTTTTATTTTCAAAAAGTTCTTGCCTTTCCGTCTTTAATTGTTCATAGTTAAGTTTAGTTTTTTCCCATTCATCTAATTGCTTTTCTAGTTCCTTTTGAATTTTATCAAGATTAATGCTGTCTTTTTTTATTTTTAACTGAGAAAGTTCATTTACAAAAGTATTATACTGCTCTTTATTGGTTTTATAAGTTTGAGCGTTTTTAGAAAGTTCTTTTATAACATCTTCAAAGTATGCTTTATTATATTCTGCATTGCTTAAAGCAGGCTTCTCACTTACTAAGTTGTTAAAGTCGCGCACTAATTTTGTATGCAAATCTTCTTGTTCTTTTATATTCTCTAAAAGATTTTCTATCTTCTTTTCTGTATTTGAAAAGTTGATTTTTACATTCTCTGCTTCATTCGTCTTTTCTTCAATCTTTTTGTTAAGAAACGCTATTTGCTTTGCAAGTTCTTGGGTATCGCCAGTAAGCACATCACCTTTAAAACTAGAGCCTACACTGCTTTCTAAACAAAGGGGGTGCTCTAGAGAACCGCAGACAGGGCAAGGTTTCCCTTTTTCAAGCCCCTTTCTAATTATTGCAGAAACTGTCATATATTCAGAACTTACAAGGGTATTTAATTGCGATTTACTTAGTTCTATTATATTTTCACAGCTACTTTTTTGCTCTTGATACTCATTAAGATTTGCCTGTTCCTTCTTTAAGGTGGCATTTGAAATATCAAGTTTCTGCCTATTATCCTTTATTTGAATGAAAATCTGCTTTAGAACTGGTATTTTGGCATCTAGCGTTTCATCATCAGCGTTATTGTCTAAATATGATTTTATTTTTGCTTTTTCATCTTCTTTTTGTTCAATATCTGTTTGAATTTCTTTTATAGTTTGACTTTGCCTTGCAAACTCTTCTTGAACGGCCTTAGTTCTAATAGCACAATCTGTATATATCTTTTCTGCGCTTTCTAGTTTTGTATCTAAGACCCTTACCTGTTTCCAAAGCTTCTCTTGTTCTTCCTGCGTTTTAGAAAAGACTTCGTACTCAGTTCTTATTTTTAAAACATCAGCTTTTGCTTTTTCATAAAGACTTTTGTTCTCTTGTAAAGCGAGCGTATTTCTGTCTAAATTTTCAAGTTCTTTCTCTTGTTCTTCTTTTATTCTTTTGTATAAAAGATATTCTGCTTTGCAGTTTGAAGCCTTTTTAGCTTTTTCTAAGCGTTCTTGTTTTAATTTAAAAGCTTCTGTTTTTGTTTCATACAAAGCACGTGCTTCTTTTGCATCTTGCACTTTTTTATTAAGTTCTGCAAGCTTATCAAGCCATGATAGAGCTTGCTGTAGTTTTTCCAAATCCTTTTTTCTATTCTCTATTAATAATCTTTTTTCTTTAAGGCTCTCATTAAAATCATTTAATTCGTCTTCTGACAATACGGAGATTTGCTCTATATGCCCCTTTAGGTCATCAAAGTCTTTTATTTTTTTATTAGCCTTTTGCCACATTAGGCTTGCAAACTCTTTGTAATGTTCAGTTCCGTTTAATTTTGCAAGAGTATTTGCCCTCTCCCTTGAATCTGCACAAATAAAGTTATCAAACTGCCCCTGTGCTAACATTATTGACTTACAAAACTGGTCATAATCAAGTTGGATAATCTGTGTAGTTTTCTCTTGTAAAGAAGAGATTGCAAGGGATTCTGTACTTTCTCCCGTATCAAGATTCTTTATAAGACAAACTGGCTTTGTAAGATTTCCGTTTACTTTTCCACGTGCCTTAGTTTGCCTAAATTCAGACATAAAGTTGCCTTTTTTGCATTTATACGTTACGCGAGCAAAACATTCTGCAGTTTGCCTTGTCATAAGCTCATTTGACTTACCAAAGCTATTTTGCCTAGGAGTCTTTCCGTATAAGGCAAGAGTAATTGCGTCTAATATGGTTGTTTTTCCTGAACCTGTTTCGCCACAGATAACAAACAAATCATGATTTTTTTTATAATCAGGATTTTCTAAATCTATAGTCCACTTTCCTTTTAACGAATTTATATTTTTTATTTCTATTTTAGTTATCCGCATTTAAACTTCCGTTTGAAAACTCATTAAATGTTTCTATAAATAAGTCAAGGTACTTATTAACATAGGCACTTTCTTTTTCTTTTATTTCCTCTGTAGTGCCTTCAAAACTTACATTGCATTTAGAAAGAATTAAACTTTTAAATATTTCTTCTGGTTCTAAGTTTTTTACTTCTTCGCCGTCAAAGTCTTTATAGCTTCTAATATCAATATCTTGAATTCTTCTGCTCACAATATAAACTTTTTGCTTTTGAAGTTCTTCTACAAGTTCATCTAATTCATCGTTTATATTTATGCCATCTTCTTTTTTGTAATAAATCTCAATATAGACATCTGTGTACAAATCTGTATACAAATTTGTACGGTCACTACGATTTTTATATTTTAAAAGTTCGTCCTTTATAGTTTTACTATCGCCTGATATTCTTCTAAACATATTAAAGCGTGGCGATTCTATTTTTTTTACATTTACGCTATCAGCATTGCTTACTGTTTCAGAAGGGGTGATTTCTACAGATAAAACATAATGAGGAATGTGTGCTTCATCAAAGCCCATCACAAAAGGAGAACCTGAATATCTTATTCTGTCGTTCAGCGCAACTCTTGTGCAATAGTGAATGTGTCCTAAGGCTACATAACTAAACTCTTTAGGAAAAATGCCTACATGCACGGCTCCTAAATTGCCAGTAACATCTAAGACTCTTACGCCATCATCTGCATTTTCTTTTGCGCCTTCCTCACCTTCAAAGCGACCTTCTAGGTCTGCGGCATAAAGATGACCTGTTGCTATTATTGGAATATTTCTTTCTGCTCTTAGCTTTATACATTCATCTGCGACTTGCCTATACAATGCACTATACGCTCTATCACTAAAGGAAGATGAGCTTTCTTCTTGCTTAATCGAGCCATCTTCAATGCTCGTAAAGAGTTCATTTTCACGGGCAAAAGGAACGGCTGCACAAATGGCATTTACATTGCCTTCTTTGTCTTTTAGTTCATATATCATATCTTTTGCAGCCTTATTTGCAAGGGAGCCAACTATATGAATATTTAAAGGCTCTAAGAGTTCCTTTTGAGAGTCTAAGAGGGCAGCAGAATCATGATTGCCACCTGTAATAATTACATTTTTGCAACAAGTATTTATAATAGAAGCTAAAAAATCATTATATTGCTTTCTTGCTTCTATAGGGGGATTGATTGTATCAAAGATGTCGCCAGAAACAACTAGCGTTTCTGCGTTTTCTTCTATTATTTTATCTCGTAGCCATAATAAAAAGGCTTGTGTTTCTGCATTTCTGTCTACACCGTGCATTTTATTGCCAAGATGCCAATCTGCAGTATGTATAAACTTCAAAATATAAACTCCTTAGCCCAGCACAAAGGGGAAACAAATCACCACAATGACTGACGTGTACACGTCGGTATGTGGTACCTGTACACGTCAGTGTGTGGTACGTGTACACTGCTGTGTATGGTACCCGTACACAGCAGTGTCTGCAAAAAGCAAGAACAGGGCATATACATATTTTATACGCTCATCTTAATTCTTCTTTAACTTTCCCTTTACCTTTGTGCGTAAATCATATAAATAGCGTTTTATTTTCTGGCTTGCAGTTTTTTCAAACTCTTTAACAGTCTGAACTTTTCCTATATGGGAATTTTTATTTACACGGCTATTAACAAAGAATTGGATTTCATTAAGAATGGCTTCTTTCTGATAGGCTACATCTCGCTTTAAGATTTCCGCTCTTTCTTGAAAATCTTCTTGCAAGCCCATTGCCACATCAACAATTCCACCTTTTGAGGATTGCTCTTTTTTACTTCTTTCTTGTGCTTCCTGCTCTAGTTTTTCTTCATCCACTTGAACAAGGGCTACAAGACCATTATCATCTTCTACAACAAGGCTTTCAGAAACTAAAGGGTGCTGGTTTAACACAAATTCTATATCCTCTGGATAAATATTTTCACCACTAGGACCTAAAATCATATTTTTACTTCTGCCTTTTAGAGAAAGACGAATCATACCCTTTTTCTTTTCTAGAACGCCTAAATCACCTGTTTTAAAATATCCTTCACCACAAGAATCATCTATTGTAGTAAACGCTTCTTTTGTTAAAAGGGGGTCTTTGTAGTAGCCCTTCATTACATTAGGACCTTTTACAACAACTTCCCCAACTTTTGTCTTTGGGTCAGGATTTGCAATGCGCATATCCACTCCCTCTAACACCCAGCCTATAGTACCTGGCAAGGTATGTTTAGGGCCACAGCCTGCTAATAAAGGGGCTGTTTCTGTAAGTCCATAGCCTATGGCATAAGGGAACTTTGCATCTTTCATAAAGCGTTCAACTTTTGGGTCTATTTTAGCTCCGCCAATGCCAAAGAATACAATGTGTCCACCAAAAGTCTTTTTTAACTGCTTGCCTGCCGCTCTATGTAAAAGTATCTGAAAGGGTCTAATGTGATATAGAGCCTTTATAAAAGAGTTCTTTTGGAAGGCTGGCAATACTTTATTCTTATAGATTTTTTCCATTATTAAGGGAACGGAACAAACTATTGTAGGTTGAATATTTGAAAAGGCAGGAAGCAAGGCACTTACAACAGGCGGGCGACCTAAATAATACACGCAAGAACCATTTAGTATCTGCATAGTAAAACCTATTGTAAACTCGTAAACATGGGAAAGTGGCAAGAAAGACAAGCACCTATCCATTTTGTTTACACGGTGCATGGTCTGCCCCTGTATTGCAGTCCAAACAAGATTTTTATGAGAAAGCTCAACACCCTTGCTTCTGCCTGTTGTGCCAGATGTATATATAATAGAAGCCGTATCGCTTTCATTAACTTCTACGGGCTTAAGTTCTATATCTTTGTAATCTTGTATGACAGAGTTTTTGCCTTTTATAAAAGAAAAGTCTTCTAATTTTATTATAACAGACGGTAAAGTATCTAAATCTTTTATGCGCTCAAATAATTTTTCTGAAACAATTATAGCGTCAGTAGAGCAATGCTCTAGTATAGACTTTACTTCTTCCTTAGAAAAATCAGGCAACAGGGGAACTGCTATCATGCCCATATTCACAATGCCCAAGTATGCTTCTCCCCATTCAGGTCTCCCTGTTCCCCATAAGGCTATCTTTGAGCCTTTAGAAAACCCCAGTCCTAAAAGCATTTTACTCACTTCTATGCTTTTTTCATTTAATTGTGAATATGTTATTGGTGTTTTGTTTACTAAAGAGAGAGCAGGACGCTCTGCAAACTTTTTTAGAGTATTCTTCATTAAAGAAGGAAATGTATAAGTTCCTAAGTCTGATATTGTTTCCACAAAAACTCCCTAAAACTTTTCTAGTTGAGTAAGCAAAGCATCTAACTTTACACCGTATTCTGTATCGGCAGCCCATGTACCTGCAAGCTCAAATATTGTAGGAGCCTTACCTCTAGGAGAAACCCACTTATAACGAGGGTCTATAAGTTTATTATAAAGCTTATGTTCTTCTGTTGTAGCATAAGCGTGTAAGTGCTGAATATGCGCTCTAACCCCTTGCTGTTCAGTAGGAAAACTCTCTCCCCTGTGTGCCTCATCTATAGCCCCTAGTCCACAATAGTTGTGCATATCGGCACTTACAAGGTTCCCAAAACGCAAGAAACCAGTTTCTAAACACATTTGAACCCATGCACAATCGCTATTTATGCCTTCTTCCTGTGCTTCTTTTATATAGTATGAAGCAAGCCGTCTTACCATTTTTTTATCTGCAAGAGGATTATTTGCCATAAAGAATTTATATAACTGCGTTTCCGACTTTATGCCTACATCTGTAAGAGACCTAGAAACTGTAGTTCCCCTACTTGATGTAGTCATACAAGAGCTAAACAACAAAGCAAATAAAAATAAAAAACAAAAAAAGAGTCTTTGCTTCATTATTTTATAGTAGTTCCTATATATGTAGCCCCATCTAATATTGAGCGTATGTTAGAAATATTTTTGCCACCTGCACATATTACAGTTAGCCCTAGTTGAGCAGCCTTCTTACTAGCGATGGGGTCAAAAGGACAATTCTTACCTGGTACCCATTCATCTCCTACCATTTTACGAAAATCATCCCAGCTAATTGTATCTAAAGACTTGGCATTAGGATTTTTACGAGGGTCATCAGTATAAACCTTTTCTATGTTAGAAAGATTTATAACCGTGCTTGCATTATATTTTTCTGCAAGAAGCACTGCGTCATTATCTGTAGAAAAACCAGGCTTCCAACCAGATGCAACTAAAACTCTACCATTAAAAACATCTGGAGCAGCCGTTGGGTCTGTTATTACATCAGAAGGACACAATGAGCCAAAGCAAGTCTTTAATAACTGGGCGTTTAATCTTGTAGCCATTATGCCAATCCAGTCGCAAGCATAATTGGTTGCATCGTCATCTGCAAACTTTACGATATTCTGGAGACTAGGCTCTAGGGTATTAAATGTGTCCTTATAGGCATTTTGATAAAGCCTAGCAGGAGTACCTCCCCCAGAAACTAATATCACTCTTGTTTCAAGATTATCTTTTAACCAAGAAACTATCATGCTAGTAAAATCAGACAAAAACTTTGTATCTACCTTATCAGGAGCGATAATAGAGCCACCTACGCTTAATACCTTTGTTATCATAAAAAAACTCCTATTCAACTGCAAGTATGATGGGTACATTCCATAATGAACTATAAGAAGAATTAGGATTACTACATTCTTCCCATATTGACTGCAAGGCAAACGACCTTTGCTTTGTTGTACAAGCACTTTCGCTTGTAGATGTTTTTACCTGCTTAAAACCTCTACTAAAAGCGATATGCCTTGTATCCATACTGCCAAAATAAAAATCTCGCAAAGCAAGCATCTTCTCTCCAGAAGCATCGCTTGCTCCTTCACTCTCTTTATAGTTTACCCCCGCACTTAATGCTACGTCAACAGGAAACCAACCATAATCTTCAAAATAAACTTCTGCCCACCAGTGAGCCTTTGTTGTATAGCCTCCCTCTACTAAGAGACCTGCGACAGGGAGGCTGGGAATATTACTAGCCCTACACAATGCAGTATAAATAATGGCAAAGTCATAAGCATCTCCTGCTTTTGTATCAAGCAAGTCTAAAGCGGCCTCTTTATCAGCCCTTACTAAATTCAAAAGTTTATAATTATCTATCATATAATCATAGATTAAGCGAGCCTTTTGATAGGGATTAATATACCCCTTTGTTATAGACAAACTAAGGTCCTGAATAGATTGTTCGTCAGAAGGAACACATTCATCTGCTGTAGTGTACAACACCTGTAAATTAGCACTCTTATTAGTATAGCGTTTTACAGAATTAGCGTTTATATCTGAATTATAAGAATACAAAACTACTTCATATTCTTGACTAAGACGTTGTTTTTCTTCAACAGGGGTTAATGTCTGAATGATGTCAAAGTCGTTATTTGTAATAAGAGGCGAGGGGGAAACTGACTTTACAGATATATGCTGATTTAGAACTTCTTGAGGCTTAGGCACAAAAAGCATTAATTCTAAAGGAATATTTGGCGTTTTATTTTGTAAGTCTATTGTTTCTTGTAATATATATGTCTTTTGCCCTGTAAAAGTTTTCTTACCTACAGGATAATTTACCTCTAGACTCTGGGAAAGGGAACTTCCGTTTTTTGTCTGCACCTGCACAGAACCAGAGGACGCTCCGTCTGGTATACGAACCTTTATTTCTGTATCAGTCCAAGACTCATAATCATAATTTTTATAACTTGCTTTTATTTTATTATCTAAAGAACTATCTAAGGCTCTATCTGTATTAAACACTACACAGGAGTCTCTTCTTATAGAGCCAAAGTTTACCCCGCGTATAGTTATTATATCTCCTACACAACCAGATAAGGGGCTTATAGATGTAATTACAGGTAAGAGCTTTCCTATTCCCTGCTTTACAGCAGAAGGAATTTCGTGTTTATTTGCAAAAAAGAGTGGTTCAGAGCGTCCTAAAGAAGTTCCCACAAATACAAGCCCATCTTGAATATTAGAAGGCAACATTATTGTTATGGAAGAATCGCTCCAATCTCTGTAACCGCTATTTGTAATGCGCGAGCCTGCAATTTCTACATAAGAGTTTAATCTGTTTGTGCCAAAATTAGCCCCTGTTAAAACTACAATGTCGCCGGGAGAGGCAACAGAAGGCGCAATAGAATATAATACAGGCTTTTTTGTAGCGTCTTTAGAAAAGACAAATGTAATAATTAAAACAATAAATACTAGTATTACCCAGCATATAGAACGAGCTAAAGCAGAACGATGTAATATATCAGAAAATAGGTTTTTCTTCTTTGTCACTTTCCTATTTCCAAAGTAATTTTAAATGAAAAGCCCTTCTTCTTTTCGCTTTCTGTTTCGTATTCCACTTCCGATACTTCTACAGGTGTAAACACATCATAACCTGCTAGTTTTTTTATACTAGAAGACTTTGTATTTGCATACTGAGAATAGGCATTTGAAGAGGTAATGGGCATAAGCATTGCTGCATTTATGTCCCCATTATAAAAATCATCCTCTGCTGCATCCATATCAGCAAAAGTAGTCATATATGCAGAACTAAAAGGCATAAGAGCCTGATTATCTGTATTCATTAAATTAGCATTAAAAGAAGCATTATTTACAGGTGTTATGCTTGCCTGCCTAGACACAGGCTGAAAAGATGCCATCTGCGCATTAAGCACTTCCTGCGAAACGCCCTGAGACGCTGTATTTGTATGTAATTCAGTGCGTGCTTTAATAGGCAAAACTAAAGCTAATGCACATGCTGCAGCTGCCCCTGCTGCTATATAACGCCCATAGCTCTTTTTACCAGAATCAGAAGATAGTGTTAAAACATTTTTGTTTGATTGCTTTGTTATCTTGCTGTAAGAAAGACGAGCCTGTAGACGTTCAAAACTCTCATCTTTTTGCTTTTGGGTTAAATCAAGAGAAGAACTATCTTGCTTTAATATAGAGCGCAAACTCTTTAGTCGTTCTAACTCTTTACGACATTTTTCGCAACTTTGTAAATGCGCTTCATATTCTGCAACATACGCTAGAGGTAATTCGTTATCCAAATAAACAGAGTGAATATCTTTTTCAGGGCAAGTAGACATCATCTTCTCCTATTAATTTTATTAATTGTTCACGCGCTCGGAATACACGGACTTTTACATTTCCTTCCGTAATTCCTAGCACTTTGCCTATTTCTTTATAGTTCATCTCCCCATACTCACGCAAAACTAAAACTTCTTTTAATTTAGGTGGTAACTGGTTTAATGCTTCCTTTGCTTTCTGCACAGTTTCTGCTTTTAGCAAATCTGTTTCGCCACTATCTGCATGTTGTCTACCTTCATACAACGCTTTGTGATAAGCCTTTGCCTCTCTTAATTTACGTTTTGCATAGTTAAGGGAAGCGTTCTTTACTACACGTATAAGCCAAAACTTTGCATCGTCCATAGACGGAAAGACCATCTTCTTTTCATTGGCTTTTATGTATGAATCATGTACTAAATCTTCGGCAGCTTCTTCATCATCCACAATGCGAAAAGAAACTTTGAAGAGCAACTGCATAGTAGCGTCATAAATCTTTCTAAAGTCTTGTGGGTCGGCACAATTTATTTGATTAGCGTCTTCCTCAAGGGTTCCTTTACTAACTAATAACACAATATCCTCTTTTTAGTTACAGATAATTCAATTAATTTTTGGGAGCCTCTAAAAACTTCAGTTTTTAGAGGCAACTTTGAAAATGCGATGTTGTAAGTCGCGCTATTATAGCGACTTACAACT
>CAJOPO010000070.1 GCA_905236315.1 uncultured Treponema sp. | reverse complement strand
CTGCCAACATAATAAACCTCCACAATAATCTCATTGTTTTCCGCCGTCCAGCAGGCTACCCAACTGTAACTAGGCATTTTTGCAATCTGTTTTTCCACTTTGCGTTTCCATACAACCTTATACTTACGCTCTTTCTCTAGGCTGCGACTTAAAAATTTCGGCAATGCATGACCTTTTGCATTAGGCTACGTCATGAAACTTTCGGCAATGCATGACCTTCTGCATTAGGCTACGCCATGAAACTTTCGGCAATGCACGCCCTGCTGCATTAGGCTACGACTTAAAAATTTCCCTAAAGGACTAAATGACCTTTTAATGTATTTCCATTAAGAGAATCTAAATGAACAGTAGCAAAACTACCTATTAGCGAAGGCTTACCTTCAAAGGCAACACGTTCGTTTTGAGAAGTTTTCCCCAAAAGCTCATTAGGATTATCTTTGCTCACTATATCAACAAGAACAGGTATAGTTCTTCCAACACGGCTTTGCATAATACTAGAAGTAATCCCTAATTGCATATCAATTACACTTTGCAATCTTTGCTTTTTTACATTCGTATCAATTTGATTGGACATAGAAGCAGCGGGGGTGCCTTCTCTAATATTATAGTAATACATAAAGGCACTTTCAAAACGCACAGTCTTCATAAGAGAGATAACTTCTTCAAAGTCTTTATCAGTTTCTCCAGGAAAACCTAGCATAATATCTGTACTTAGCTGAACATCTTGCACTTTGCTTCTTATGCGCTCCACTAAAGACAGGTAATCTTCCCTAGTATACTTACGATTCATTGCCTTTAATATATTATTAGAACCATGCTGCACAGGTAAGTGAATACCTTTGCAAATCATTTCTTCTTCTGCTATAAAATCTATAAGTTCATCAGAAAAATCTTTTGGGTTGCTAGATTCAAATCTTATCCATTTAATAGAAGAATTAGTCTCTTTTAAATACGAACATATCTTTTTTAATAGAAGAGGAAAGTTCACATCTCCGTCATGATAAGAGTTTACATTCTGACCTAAAAGACAGATTTCTTTTACACCGCGCAAAGAAAGAATATCTAATTCATGCAATATTTCTGAAACAGGGCGCGAAATCTCCCTACCACGCAAATATGGCACAATGCAGTATGTGCAAAAATTGTTGCAACCATTCATTATTGGCACAAAAGTAGAAAAAGCCCCCTGCTCATAGGAACTTTCTGCAAAAACATAAACAGGTTCTTCTTCGATTTCTATAGCAGTCTTTCCACTTTCTAAGGCAGAAATAATATCTCCAAACTTGTTTTTTGCATAAGTGCCAACTACATAATCAACAACAGGAAAGTCTTTTTGCAAGGTTTTTAAAAGTCTTTCTGCCATACAGCCCATAACTATAAGAGTTAAAGGAACAGCATGTCCTACAGAATTAACATAGTCAACAGCTTTTTCCATACTACGAGTTTTTGCGTCAGGCTCCATATTGCGCACTTTTTTTAACCCTGCATAAAAACCAAGTCTACCATAAATGCGAGTTTCTGCCGTAGCCCTAACAGAGCATGTATTTATAATCACAACATCGGCAACAAAGGCATTTTCTGCTTTTTTCCAATTATGTTCTATAAATAACTGCTCTACAGAAGCAGATTCTGCTATATTCATTTCGCAACCATAAGTTTCAAAAAAATATGTCATAGTTTAAACTCCGTATAGGCATAAGCATTATGATTATGAATACTTTCAAAGTTTTCACATTCTACACTAAACCAAGTAAAAGGTTTTTCGCATTTATCAAATTTCTTTAATCCTAAATAAACTTCTCTAACCACATCTTCTACAAAACGCGGATTATTATAGGCATGTTCGGTTACAAATTTTTCATCAGGACGCTTTAATATAGAATAAAGTCCACAACTAGCAGATTGTTCTACAATTTCTATAACATCTTCTATCCAAAAAAGACTGCGATTTTGAAGTTTTACAGTAACAATGCCCCGCTGATTATGCGCCCCATACTCACTTATTGCCTTGCTACAAGGACAGACTGTTGTAACTGGAACTGCAATCTTAATAAAAAAATTACGCTCCGAAGCAGAAACATTCCCCTCGTAAGTGCAAGTGTAATTCATAATGCTTTCTTCTGCACTAACAGGAGCTTTTTTTTCCATAAAAAAGGGAAATGTCATAGTACCAAAAGAACGTTCTGCTTCTAAAGAAAGCCTAATTTCTTCTAGCATGGAAAGGAACTGCTTCATTCCTAGATTATTATGATATGAATGAAAAATCTCTACAAAACGAGACATGTGAGTGCCTTTGTAGTGGTGGGGTAAATTAACAAATAAATCTACACTAGCCGTTGTTTGCTGAGTTCCGTTTTTTTTATCTAAAACTTGCACAGGATAGTGTAAGTTTTTTACCCCAACCTTTTCTAAAGGTATTTCGCGAGTGTCGGGAGTATTTTGTATATCTACAAGCACTTAGTCTAACTCCATTTTTTGTGCAGCATCTAAGGTATTATAAATAAGCATTGCAATAGTCATAGGTCCCACGCCTCCTGGCACTGGTGTTATATAAGAAGCTACTTCTTTTACATTTTCAAAGTCTACATCACCAACAAGGCGGAAACCACTTTTTTTAGACGAATCAGGTATTCTATTTACACCAACATCAATTACGCAGGCTCCTTTTTTTACCATATCAGCGGTTATTGTATTTGGATGTCCTGCACATGCTATGATAATATCTGCCTCGCTTGTTACACTAGCTAAATCCTTAGTACCAGTATGACAAAGAGTTACAGTAGCGTTGTATTCTTTGCGGCTTAAAAGTACAGCGATTGGCTTTCCTACAATATTACTGCGTCCTACTACGGCAACTCTAGCCCCTTTTGTATTTACTCCCGCTTCTTGCAACAAAACAAGTATGCCATGAGGTGTACAGGGTAAAAAGCCTTTAGAGCCTATTAACATATTACCCACATTTATGGGGTGAAAACCATCTACATCTTTTGCAGGAGAAATAGCATTTATAACCCTTTCTTCACTAATATGCTTAGGTAAAGGAAGCTGAACTAATATTCCATGAACAGAACGGTCTGCATTAAGTTTTTCTATTAAATCTAAAAGTTCTTTTTCTGAAACATCTTCACTTAGCGTTATACTTTTATCTTCCATGCCTGCTTCTGCAAGGGCTTTTCTTTTTCCTGTAACATAGCTTACACTAGCAGGATTTTGTCCTACCAAAATTACAGCCAAACAAGGATTTATGCCTTTTTCTTTTAAAAGACTTACTTTTTTTGCAACATCAGCTTTTACCTTTGCGGCAATAGCCTTTCCATCAATAATAACTGCACTCATTATATGTAACCTTCTTTTAGTTTATGTATTTATAGAGTTGAATATTATGATAAAAAATACTATTATTGCAATATATTATAATATTTTATATTAAAGGTCATCTTTAAAAACTAAACTTTTACAGTTTTTTTAAGATTTCCTAAAATGACAAATTGGGGTTTTATGAAACATTTTTTTAAAACAACTTTCATGTTCTTTTTTGGATTTACATTAATAAATGTTCTTACACCACTTTCTTATGCGCAAACAGAAGAAGAACCAGAAGATAATACACAAGAAATACAAGACCAGCATGAAAATGAAGATGAGATACAATATCTTTATACAGAAAATAGAAAAGGCGACCAATATTTGCGTGTAGGATTAGGACCTATGCTTCCTCTAAACTTTGGGAATCCATTTTCTAGCGATGGCAAACTAAAACTAGGTGGTATGGGAGCATTAGGCTATCACTATTTTATAGCAAAAGACCTTGCCGTTGGTATAGACGTAGGCTTTGGTTTTAATGCAACCATAGGTTCTAATGTTTTAAACTATGTGCCTGTAATAGGTTCTATTACTTACCAGCCAGTATTAACAACAAAACTTGGTATTTTTGAGTTTCCTATAACTGTAGGAGTTGGTTTTGCTTGGGAAACTTACGCAGGATATACTTACTGGCCAGCCCTTGTTGTAAAGCCACAGCTTGGTGCTCACTACAGGATTAACGCTAGTTGGTCGGTTGGTGTAGACGTAAACTATATGTTTATGCCACAGTTTACAAAGTTCTGGGGAACAGGAACTAGGAATTATTTTTCTAACGAAATAGGCATTGACCTTGTAGCTCGTTATTATTTCTAAATTTAAGAGGTTTTTTCTAATTATGAACGTTCATAAATATATCAAAAAGAATTATATATTTTTAATGCTATGCTCTTTGCTATCATGCCTATTTTTAAGTTGCCATGACGATATATATAACATGATTACAAGGGAAGTCGCTTCGGAAGATGGTCTTTCTGGCGATATACGCTCTATAGTTCCTTTTAAAAATTATCTTTATCTAACAAATAACAATATTTACAGAAAAACAGCTGCTAGTTCTAACTCTACAGGTCAGTATAATGGGCAGTGGGCAAAAGTTTCTAGTAATCTCGATGACTACACGGTTTTGTTTCTTGCTTCTGACGCGACCTATCTTTATGCACTTACTACCACATGGGAAGAAGATGAAGATGAGAGTGAAACTGTAGAAGCAGGAAGACAATTATGGTACTCAACAGATGGTACTTCATGGACTGAAATAAGTATTAGTTATACATCATCTACACCAAGTAATCTACGAAAACTATTCGACAACCAAGACCAAGATTCCACTGGCACTTATGTTGTTCCTACAAGTAATAGAAAAGCATATATCACCTATTATGACGGAAGTTGGCATACAAGAGAACTAAACGGCGCGACAACTCCCTCTTCCGACAAAGTATCTGGTAGTACCTATATACAGGCCGCATATAATAATGGCACAGCCTTTACAACAAACTATGCTCTCTGTGCAGGAAATGGTTATCTTTATTGGGCAGAAAATGGCTCTACCTTATATTATGGAACAGGTAGTTCACTTTCTTCAAGCGGTTCTGTGGACTTAGACCATGGAACAATACTTTCTCTTGCTGCTACAACAGATTATTTACTAGTAGGTACAACTAGCGGTATAACTAGGGTTGCGCTTTCTAACGGAGTACCTGCAAGTTCAACTTCTAGCTTTGGAGATAATAATGCAGACTCCCTTTTAACAAGTCGCGTTCCTCTTTTATATATAAGAAATAAAGAAGTAGCAGAAGAGGCTGATGATGAATATGGTGCTATGGTTATTTATAGCTATATAAGTTCTTCTAATGATACCTTTAGTGAAGTAGGCCTTTATGCCTACTATAGTGGGCGAGGTTCTTGGAATAGGGACGGAGACTGAATCTCATAGAGATTTAATCTCATAGAGATTTAATCTCACAGAGATTTAATCTCTGTGAGATTTCTCATAAAAAAGATTAACTTCTAATGCAGGATGATTTATTTTCTAAAACAGAAAAATCACATGAACCACTTGCCGCACGTATGCGTCCTAGAACCTTAGATGAATATATAGGTCAAGACCATATTGTAGGGAAAGGAAGACTTTTACGCAGAGCCATTGCAGCAGACCAGTTAACATCAGTTATATTTTATGGTCCGCCTGGCTGCGGTAAAACGACACTTGCCCGCGTTATTGCTCATCATACTAAATCATCTTTTATTACGTTAAACGCAGTTTTAACTGGAGTGGCGGATATAAGAAAAGCCATCTCTGACGCAGAAGAAAAACATAGACTATATAATAGAAAAACAATACTTTTTGTAGATGAAGTGCACCGCTGGAATAAAAGTCAGCAAGATGCACTACTCCCTTGGGTAGAAAATGGAACTATAATATTAATAGGAGCAACTACAGAAAATCCCTTTTTTGAAGTAAACAAGGCCTTAGTTAGCAGAAGTAGAGTTTTTCAGTTAAAAGCACTTACACAAGAAGATTTATTAAAAACGGCTCGTCAAGCCATAGCAGATACAGAACGTGGCTATGGGCATTATAACATAGAATTTGAACAAGGGGCACTTGAACATCTTGTAGAAACGGCGGCAGGAGATGCTAGGAGTCTTTTAAATGCACTTGAACTTGCAGTAGAAACAACGCCAGATGAATGGGCACCGCAAGAAAATCCACCTAAGCCTGCTTGGAACACTACAATATACATAAGCAAAGAAGCTGCAGAAGAATCTATACAAAAAAAAGTAATTT
>CAJOPO010000069.1 GCA_905236315.1 uncultured Treponema sp. | reverse complement strand
GTTTTAATTCCTGGTAATAGCAGGAATTAAAACATCGCATTTTCAAAGTTACCTCTAAAAATTGCAATTTTTAGAGGTTCCCTTATGCTACTTTTCAAATGATTATTATGACTTAAAAATGAACACTTGACCGAACCTAAAAAAGCTTTATAAACCAATTTAATATTATTTCAAAAACTGATTTTCGTGTTTATTCCATATTTGGTAAGACTTGGGAAGGCGAGTAAAAGAAAAATTCTTGCTAAAAATAAATGCTTACCGTATACTAGACTTGTCAGTAAGGTGGTTTTTATGGATTTGGATTTACGTTTAATACCCACTTTTGGTGTAGCGGGAAATTTTACAGGACATCTTGAACAAGCAGGGGAGGCTATGACTTTTGCAGAGGTAAAAGTAAATGACCCCCTAGCTCCTAAAGCTCTGTTTCCGACTTATATTCCTTTGTCTAGTTCTTCAAATATAGTTCCTTCATTTTTAAATGTATTTCCCTTTGATTCAGAAAAAATAATCTTTCCATTTGATAAACATTTTGATTCTAATAAAGAAAAATTACAAATAGAAAGCGAATGTGCAATAGTTTTTGATGTTGAATGGAAAAATGACTTAGTATCTTCATTATCTCCAGTTTGCTTTTGTGCTTCCAATGATTGCTCCATAAGAAAAGAAGGAAAGGTAAAAATAAGTACAAAAAAGAATTGGGGAAAGCTTAGTAAGGGGCTTTCTAAAAATATGATTCCATTAACATCTTTTTCAAAGGGCTGTGTTCTTGATAAGTACCACATAGCTAGTTTCCTCATAAGAAACGGCAGTGTGCAAATGTATGGAGAAGATAGTCCTGTTAATGGTTATAATTATATGTATGAAACTTTAACGGAATGGATGATACAAAAATTAAATTATCAAAAAGACGAAGGTCCTACAGAAGACATTCATTCATATTTACTTTCTCTTTCATGTCCTAATCGCATTTTAGTTTCTATAGGGGCGACTCGTTATACAGAATATGGAAGAACGGTTTTCTTACAAGATAAAGATAGAGCAGTTATTGTACTTTATCCTTGCGATAAATACTCTTTAGAAGATGTAAAAAGAATTATTGAAAAAAATAAAGGAGAAACTTTAGACTTTTCAGAGGATGTGTCTGCCTTATCACATTCGTTTATAATGGAAAAATAAACGCCTACTCCTTAAAATCTAAAGAATTGGAAAAGATTTACAAGTTACATTTAATCAAACTTTGATAAAAAAAGTTTGCCTATAAAAATTTCTATGATATACTTATTATAAAGGGAATCGTTTTCTTTGGATATTTTATGCCATCGCAAATATTCCTAAAACAGGAGTGCTAGATGAAACGTTATAATGGAAAATCAATTTACAAGGGAATCGCCATAGGGCCTGTAAGAATATTCAAAAAAGTTGCCTATGATACATCACGAAAAGAAATTGCAGACCCAGAAGCAGAAATAGAACGTTACAACAAGGCTCGCGATGCTGCTGTGCAACAATTACAAGCGGTATTCCGCAAAGCTGTAGGAGAGGTCGGAGAGGACGCTGCAAATATTTTTGATGTGCAGTCCATGCTTTTAGGCGATGATGATTATACAGATTTTGTATATGACAAGATTCGTGATGAAAAAGTAAATGCAGAATATGCAGTATTCCAAGGTGGAGAGAACTTTGCTAAGATATTCTCAGAAATGGATGATGAGTATATGAAAGCTCGCTCTGCAGATATAAAAGATGTTTCTCAGAGAGTAATTACAATACTCTGTGGAGGAGAAGACCAAGCGGTAGATAGCGATACTCCTGCAATACTTGCAGCAGACGATTTAACCCCTGCAGAAACTGTGCAGTTAGACAAAAGCAAGATACTTGCCTTTGTAACAAAATATGGTTCTTCACAAAGTCATACTGCAATTCTTGCGCGTACAATGAACATTCCTGCTCTAACAGGTGTTATGATAGATGATGATTGGAACGGTAAAAATGCTATTGTAGACAGTTTTACAGGAGAACTTATTGTAGACCCCGATGATGATATATTAAAAGAAAAAGAAGCTGAACGCCAAAAAGCATTGCAAAAACTTGAACTATTGCAAAAGCTAAAGGGGCAAGAGACTGTAACAACAGATGGACGCAGTATTCACTTATATGCAAATATAGGAAGTGTTGCAGATGCTGACCTAGCACTAGAAAATGATGCCGAAGGTGTTGGTTTATTCCGCAGTGAGTTCTTGTATTTAGGACGTAGCACTTACCCAACAGAAGAAGAACAATTTGTAGCCTATAAGAATGTTGCCCGCAAAATGAAGGGTAAAAAAGTTATTATTCGTACTTTGGATATTGGTGCGGATAAGCAGGCTGACTATTTTAAACTTGACAAAGAAGATAATCCTGCAATGGGCTTTAGAGCGATAAGAATATGTTTAGAGAGACCAGAATTGTTTAAAACACAGTTACGTGCAATTTATCGTGCTAGTGCATTTGGTAATCTTGCTATAATGTATCCTATGATAATTTCTGTAGAGGAAGTTCAACGTATAAAAAAGATTTCCGCTGATGTTCGTACCACTCTTAATAAAGAGAATATTCCTTATGGAGAAGTGGAAGAAGGCATTATGATAGAAACCCCTGCTGCTGTTATGATGAGTGACCAGCTTGCCCAAGAGGTTGACTTTTTCTCTATTGGAACAAATGACTTAACGCAATATACGCTTGCTGTAGACAGACAGAATAGCAAATTGGAAAGTTTCTATGCCCCTCACCATCCTGCTGTATTACGCATGATACAAATGACTATTGAAAATGGACATAAACATGACTGCTGGGTTGGTATATGTGGTGAACTTGGTGCAGACCTTGAACTTACAGAAACTTTTGTAAATATGGGCATTGATGAGCTATCTGTTTCTCCATCTAGGATACTTTCTATACGTGATAAAGTACGTTCTATATAAAACGTATTAGAGGTATAACATGGAAGACGAATCAACTTTTAACGAGAAAGAAAGCGAAAAAACAGAAAAGCCAAAGTTTAATGCGAAAAAAGCAAAAGACACTGCTGGTGCTGTGGGGAAAAGTATTCTTGACTTTATAGATAAAGGTGTAGAGGCAGGGAAAAAAGGCTTTAAATCTGCAGGAAGTGCCATAAATGAATTTGGGGATAAATCTGTTTTACGCATAGAACTATCGCAGTTTAGAGGAAAACGTGCTAAAGCTCTTGCAGAACTAGGAAGTCGTGTATATGACCTTCTTTCTAAAGAGGGTGTAAACTCTGTAGACGCTAGTGATGAGCAAGTTGCTTCTATAATAGAAGAGATAACTACACTTAATGCAAAAATACAAAGGCATGAAGATGCTTTAGCTAAAACAGAAAAAGCAAAAGCTTCTCCACAAAAGGATTCCTCTACAACAGAAAGTGCAACTGACACTGCAAATGAAGTCGCCTCTAGCGAAGGCGCAGAGGAAAACTAAACTTTAAAAAATTAAATCTTTTAAAACGTTTGCTAGCTTGCTTGCTATGCAAGCGTTTTTTTTTGTAGAATAAAGTAATATGAATGAAGTTTTAAATGAAGAGCGCGAATCTTTAGGTTCACGTCTAGGTTTTATTTTGATAAGTGCAGGCTGTGCTATAGGTATTGGAAACGTATGGAAGTTTCCTTATTTATGTGGTCAAAACGGTGGCGGAGCATTTGTTTTATTATATATTTTCTTTTTGGCAATACTAGGTATTCCTGTTTTAACTATGGAGTTTTCTTTAGGACGAGCGAGTAGAAAAAGCCCTGTGCTGCTGTATCATCAGTTAGAAAAAAAAGGTAGCTTTTGGCACTTACATGGATATGTAGCATTTGCAGGAAACATACTTCTAATGATGTTTTATACAACTGTTGCAGGGTGGATGCTCATATACTTTGTAAAGTCTTTGCGCGGAGATTTTGTTTCCCTTGACTCTGCTGCTGTAGCAAATGAGTTTACCCTAATGCTCTCTTCCCCCCTTATGATGACTATAGCAATGGGAATTGTAGTTATCATAGGCTTTTTTATTTGTACTCTAGGACTAGAAGCGGGAGTTGAACGTGTTACAAAGGTAATGATGTTACTCTTATTTTGCGTTATGCTTGTACTTGCTATTAATAGCGTATGTATAAAAGAGGGACGCAAGGGCTTGAGTTTTTATCTTGTACCTAATTTTTCTAAGATGAAAGAAATAGGTATATTCAAAGTGATTGTTTCTGCTATGAATCAGGCTTTCTTTACTCTTAGTTTAGGGGCTGGTGCTATGGCGATTTTTGGAAGCTACATTGACAAAAAACATGCCCTATTAGGAGAAGCAGTTCATGTGGCAAGTTTAGATACCTTTGTGGCTATAGTTTCT
>CAJOPO010000068.1 GCA_905236315.1 uncultured Treponema sp. | reverse complement strand
TATAGACATACGGTAGCACTTAAAGCCCATCTCTGCAAAAAGTGCAATGTCCTCTTTATAGTGATGATACATATCTATGGCTTCATGGCTAGGGTATTTATGCTTATCATCACACTCAAGCATTTTCATTTTGCCTAGAGCCACAGGAAATCTGTCTGGTCCATAAGGAACTAAGTCCACATTTGCAAGACCACGTCCGCCTTCTTGCCATGCACCTTCACACTGATTAGCAGCAGTTGCGCCGCCCCATAAAAATCCTTCTGGTAGTTTATATCCTTTCATGGTTTTATATCTCCTTTATTTTACTGTAACAATAACTCTCTGATAATGTGTAAGATTATGAGCACCGTCATCTTGAACGGTAACTATAATATGAATGGTGTCCCCAGTTTTTGCATCTGAAGGAACTTCAAAACTTACGGTTTCTGTATCCGCTCCATTTAATGTGATGTTACCTTCTGGCTTTTCCCCGCTAACAAGGCTTCTTGTTACATTTAAGAGCATGCCATCATCACCGCCCACACGGAAGTCTACATTAGAAGAAGGATTGGAAATGTCTTTATAGGTGTCTGCTTCTGCATATCTCCACCAATGGTAGCTAAGGTTGTCTCCGTCTATATCGCTGCCTTTTGCAGTAAGAGTAACTGTTTCTCCAGCACTTGCTTCTATATCAATGCCTTCTTCTACAGATACAGATGGATTATGATTTGCTTCTTTTTTACTCTTAACACACCATTCTGCACGAGCTGCAAAATCTTCTTGTATTACATCAAACCAACGGCTTAGTGTGTACTGTGCCTCGTACTGATTTGTGTAAGGGTCAAAATCAACTACTGTATTTTTATAAACATCCGCGCCCAAACTTTCGACTTTGCCAAAGCGTCCGCCCCAACCTCCATAAGAAGGATTTTCTATGCTACGTAAGCCTGTATCAATAAGATATAAGAATGAAGGTGAATCTCCTTCTGAAATAAAGTCATATTTATTATAGTTTGGGTTCGCTTTCATATATTCATCAGAACCACGTTGCTCTTCTGGAAGTTCCCCATCTATCCAGTCGCCGTCACCCATTAGGGCATAATTTGCCATAAGGGCACCTTTATCTTTTATCATATTGTCATAAAGCCATTCACCTTTTAACTTTGAATTAAGTTCATCGGAATGGTACTGCCATGCATAAGCAAAGTGCCAAAAGTTACTGCGGTCATTTAGTATTGTAATGCATGGCCAACTTTTTGCTATGTAATTTGAATAGCTTTCATCTTGGTCAAGTATTATATAAAGAACCAGTTTTTTGTTTATTTTGTCTTGTATTGACTCCCATTCACTCGTTCCAGAATATTCTTCTTCTATGGATTTTAGGGCACGAGCAGTAGTATTTGTGCCGCCCCAAGTTTGAACATAGAGAGTGCGTGTGTCATTATCAAGGAAAAGCTCTTTTAAAAACTCAGAACCCTCTGTAACTTCCTCCATTTCGCCCTTATAAGAAATGTTACCTATTTTGGTTACTTTGCGTAATGAAGCGGCACTTGGATAAGATGAGTCATGCTTTTTTAAGTTAGGATAGACTGTTTCATAGTCATCAAGGAACTTCCAAATCCAATCAGTTCCTGTCCAACGGAAAGGAGCAATGCCTTTTTCACTATCTCCTGCATAGTGATACATGGAACTTGTTAAAACTATGCCTGCTATATCCATTTCATTAGAATAGAGCAAGGCACGAATAACAGAGTTCATATCATCAACTTCACCATCAGTTGTAATGACAGTGCGTTGTTTATCTTGTTTTGTTTGGGTTACAGTTCTAGCAGAAGAAGTGCTTCCTTTTGTAGAAGAGGCACAGCCTGTGAATAATGCTCCTGCCACAAGCGCGGAACAAATGGCAATATTTGCAATGTGTTTTGTGAGTTTCATAAAATAAATCCTTAAAAAATAGACTACTGGCACAACGCCGTCTAGTAATTTTTTATAAATTCTCTCCATTAGAAGCAATAACTTCTTTGTACCAAGCAAATGACTTTTTCTTAGAGCGACTTAAGTCTCCAGTGCCATCATCATTCTTGTTTACACGGATAAAGCCATAGCGTTTTTTCATTTCGCCAGTGCTTGCACTTACGAGGTCTATAGGTCCCCACATTGTATAGCCCATTAAAGGAACTCCGTCTTCTACAACACCTTTTTCCATTTCTAAAATGTGTTTAGACATATAATCAATGCGCTCGTCATCATTTACAGAACCATCGGCTTCTACCTTATCATTTGTGCCAATGCCGTTTTCTACTATAAATAATGGTTTTTGGTAGCGGTCATAAAGGGTATTCATAGTGATACGAATACCTACAGGGTCAATAGCCCAGCCCCAATCGCTATCTTTTAGATATGGATTTTTTACACCGCTCATAAAGTTCCCTACAGAGCGTTCTGCAGGGGTGTCTTTTGCGGCTGCTACGCGGGTACAGTAATAGCTAAAACTTACAAAGTCGACAGTGCCTTCTTTTAATAAGGCTAAGTCCCCATCTTGTATAGGTAGTTTTATGCCATCTCGTTCAAGCTGTTTTAATGCAAAAGCAGGATAAGAACCGCGACTTTGTACATCAACAAAGAAATATCCTTCTCTGTTATGCCCCATCGCTTCCCATACATCGCCTGGTCTACAAGAATATGGATAATAATCTCCTGCATTAATCATACAACCAACTTTCATAGCAGGATTAATTCTATGAGCGGCCTTTACAGCAAGCGCACTAGCCAAAAGTTCATGATGAGCCGCTGTGTATTTTATTTGCTCTTCGTTTTCTCCTTCTTCAAAGTAAATGCCAGCCCCCATAAATGAACCCATAAGGAGAACATTTATTTCATTAAAAGTGAGCCAATACTTTACTTTGTCTTTATAGCGGGTAAGAACGGTGGTAGCATATTTTTCAAAGCACTTTACCATTTCGCGACTCTTCCAGCCACCGAACTTCTTTATAAGACCTACAGGAGCGTCAAAGTGCACGAGAGTTACTAATGGCTCTATGCCATATTTATGACATTCATCAAAAACACTGTCATAGAACTTTAAGCCCTCTTCGTTTGGTACTTCTTCATCTCCGTTAGGGAATATG
>CAJOPO010000067.1 GCA_905236315.1 uncultured Treponema sp. | reverse complement strand
TTGTAAGTCGCGCTATTATAGCGACTTACAACTCGCAGGAACCTCGAAAAACTTTCTGAAAGGGAGTTTTTCGAGGTTCCCTAATTTAGAATTAGAGGAAGGGGGAGGCGACCGACGTGTACACGTCAGTCCCACCGACCTGTACATGTCAGTCATACCGATGTGTACACATCATACATATCAACCAGCACACATCGTCATCTTGTTTGATTTGTATACTAAAAGGTACTCTAAGATTAGATTAAATTGTATCTTTCAAAAGCCTTATACAAGCCATCTTTTTTTACATCATCAGTAATGTAATCTGCAACTTCTTTTAAGCAGTCCTCTGCGTTTCCCATGGCAACGCCCACTCCACAATGCTTTACCATACCAATGTCGCCCGCTGCATCACCAAAAGCATAGGTATCTTTTAAATCTACTCCAATCCTTTTTGTGATAAAGTCTACCCCATTTGCCTTGTCTGCATTAAGAATGGTAATCTCGCCCATACCGCCATCACGCCCAACGAATGACCAGGCGTTTATTTGTAAAAGAGAGCCAAACTCCTTTTTGATTTCTTCTACGGTGTCTGGGAGGGGAATAAAGTTAATCTTAGAAACGCCTGTATATTCTAGTTCTGCTTCTTTTATGGCAGGAAAGTTTTCTCCCATTTTAGTAGCCCACTCTTTACCAACACGTGCAATCATCTGTGGAAAATAATTTTTGCTTGCACATATATGGTGCTGCCCCTCAAAGAAGAAGCCCACATCTTTTTGAAAAAGCCATTCGCCTACGCTATGCACAAGGTTTTCGTCTATGTATTCTTCATGTAAAACATTTCCGTTTTCTTCTATATACATAGCATTAGAACAGAGCAAACCGTCAAAGCCTATAGCTTCTATGCCTTTTAATATTTCCATACGGCAACGCCCTGTGTTAATATAAACCTTATGCCCTTTTGCACGTGCAAGGTGAATTGCTTTTATAGCACTTTCTGGAGCACAAGCATCTCCAAAGGGAAGAAGAGTTCCGTCAATATCTATAAAAATTGCTTTCATTTAGACTCCTAAAACTATAAGATGTGTTACAAAAAGCATTGTATGATTCTTCTTTTGTCATATAGCCCCCGAAAGATGTTGCTTGCAACATTTGTTCGGGGGTAACAATCCAAAGTAACACTATCTATATAAAAACAATTCTATAGATTTTCTCCACTAGAAGCAATCACTTCTTTGTACCAAGCAAATGACTTTTTCTTAGAGCGACTTAAGTCTCCAGTGCCATCATCATTCTTGTTTACACGGATAAAGCCGTAGCGTTTTTTCATTTCGCCAGTGCTTGCGCTTACAATGTCTATAGGTCCCCACATTGTGTAGCCCATTAGTGGCACTCCGTCTTCTACAACAGCTTTTTCCATTTCTAGAATGTGTTTAGACATATAATCAATGCGCTCGTCATCATTTACAGAACCATCGGCTTCTACCTTATCGTTAGTACCAAGCCCATTTTCTACTATAAACAATGGCTTTTGATAGCGGTCATACAATACATTCATAGTAATGCGTAAGCCTTCTGGGTCAATCTGCCAGCCCCAATCGGAAGCACTTAAATATGGATTTTTTACTCCCATAATTACAGCGTTACCATCTGTGCGCTGAACATCTGAGTCTGGAGCGGCACTAACACGGCTTGAATAATAGCTAAAGCTAATAAAGTCTACTGTTCCTTCTTTTAAGAGTTGCTCATCTCCTTCTACGAGAGGTAGCTTTATACCCTTTCTTTCCATTTCTTTTATGGCAAAGGCAGGATAAGAGCCACGACTTTGTGCGTCTATAAAGAAATAGTTTTTGCGGTCATCATTAAGAGAAGCTAACACATCTTCTGGGCGGCAAGAATACGGATAATACTGACCTGCTGCAAGCATACAGCCTACTTTCATAGCAGGGTTCACTTCATGAGCGATTTTAACCGCTATAGCACTAGCGACAATCTCATGATGGGCTGCTGTATATTTCACCTGTTCTTCGTTTTCACCTTCTTCAAAAACAATGCCTGCTCCCATAAAGGGTAAATGCAAAAGCATATTTATTTCATTAAAAGTGAGCCAATATTTTACTTTGTCTTTATAGCGGGTAAGAACGGCGCGTGCATATTTTTCAAAGCACTTTACCATTTCGCGACTCTTCCAGCCACCAAACTTCTTTATAAGGTGAACAGGTGCGTCAAAATGTACTAGAGTTACTAAAGGCTCTATACCATATTTATGACATTCATCAAAAACACTGTCATAGAACTTTAAGCCCTCTTCGTTTGGTACTTCTTCATCTCCGTTAGGGAATATG
>CAJOPO010000066.1 GCA_905236315.1 uncultured Treponema sp. | reverse complement strand
AGAAGTTTTGATAATTTACCTTTCCTTCTATATTTTTTGAGTTATAATAGTTTCCAGAGTCATAAAATATCTTTGAAAACGCTAGGGGTAGCACTTTAAATATGCTATAGCAAAAGAAATTTCTTTCATTTACTTCTAAAGTATAGTCTTTTACACTGTTTGTTAAATCTTTATTTTTAACAACTCCTCGCGTTATATATTTTTTTATGTTAGGATATTCATCAAAAATTGATAAATCTGGAGGATAACTATATCCTGCATAGGGTGGGTCGCAGACTGTAACCTTATATCCTTCACTGTCAAAAAGAACAGGTAAAACTTTTAATGATTCATTGTGTTTTTCAACAAGAGACTCAGACTCCCTTTTATTCATTTCTTGAACTGTGTATTCATAACCGCCAAATAGGGCAGGGCTTCCAAAATTTGTGAAAAATCCATGCGATATTGTGTTTGGATAATATGTAAATCCTGCAAATTGCTTTTTTAGTTCTGGCCTTTCTTCAAAGATATAAGGAATATAGCCGCTAATTGCGCGGTCAAGCATAAAGACAATAACGTTTTTCCCCTGTGTGCTCAAGTTAAAAAGGGGCTTTAGTTCTGTATCATTTATATTTTCCAGATTATTTATAATTTTTTCTGCTTTTGCAAGTTGTACTTTTGTGTTGTATATATTTCTTATAGACAATACACCAATACAGATTAGCAGAATAATATATATAGATGTTACAAATTTCTTAAACTTAAAAATCATAAATAGTATAAAAGCGATTGCACATATTATACTAAGATTTATAAGCCTTAGAGATTTAGAAAACTTTACACCATTTTCATATATTAAAATAGGACTTAGTACGCCTAAGTTCTTACCAAAGCACATATAGTTAATTATAAATGTTATTGAAAAAATCCAAAATAAGATGTCAAAAAACACCCTTTGATTTTTTGCTAACATAAAGCGAATGATTGCTGCCCAGAAAATAAAAAATCCTACTGCATAAGATGTTGAGTGTATTAAGAATAAAAGCGGATTCTTGAAATTTTCGAAGTTGGCAAATTCATTAGGAGAACTTGCAATAACGCTTGAAGGAATAAGTATCCCTGTTAATATAGTAAGAAAAATTGCTGGTAAAAGAAAAGTTACATAAGTTGTTTCCTGTGGAATGTTTATTCGTTTTAACAGTGATTTTAACCTTTGTATTGTAGAAGTGTTTTTCGCAAGAAGAAAAAGCAGGGGAACTAATGTAATGTATTGGAATGAGAGCACTAATAAAGTTTTTAGTTTGGAGTCTAAAATACCACTCATAAAAATTACAACAGAGAATATTATTCCAATTATGGCACATAAAATGGCAATTACTTTATGTGGAGATTTTATCTTATAAAAAATATTTTTGACTAACGAAAAAATATTGTTGCATGTCCAGTACACTACAAGACCACTAGGGGAGTTATAAAGTAGCACGAGAAAAATTAATGCCATTCCATAAGTTTGCATTTTATCTTTAATAGAAAAACCTTTTAAATAAATGGTAGAAGATATAAAATTAATTACCGTCATTAAAATAGGTAGGACATTTATCTGAATAGTTCCTATATGAATTAGTGCGTCAGGTAATCCTAGATTTGTTATAGGACCAAATGACGCTCCGTTTAACACTGCTAAATTAGAAAGAAAATGATACGCTGCCATAAAGAACGGAATTTGCAAAAGAAGCGAAATAGAACCTTGCAAAGTTTGAATGGGGCTGTATGTATTTATTTTGTAATAGTATTGGGTCATCATAAAGCGTTCATCGCCTTTAAACGTCTTTTTTATATGAAAAAGCCATGGTTCTAATTTTTTTTGTATGGATTTTTGTTTCTTTTGTACAGCATCAGCACGTCTATATAAGGGCAGGGTAAAAAGACTTATTGCAATGCTCACTCCAATAACTGCAAGTCCTTGATTTATTTGTCTTTTCCCTAATAAACGGAACATAAACTCAAAGATAATTTCAAATACTAATTCTAAAGGTGATATGATAGTGTTATATAAAATTGATAACATAAATTTCTCCTAAAGGTAAAAGTTTTCAAGTTCTTTTATATCTCTAAAGCCAAAGTTACGCGGAATCTCCGTATTTGCTAAAGACTTGCCGCAGAAGTTTCCATTAAAATCAAACAATTCCTCTTTGCTAATTTTTTCATACCATTTAAGAACCTTATCCATACACGGTGTTTCCACTCCAGCTATGTCAGCAAAACCTTTTATATTGCAAAGCCCATGTAGAAAATCTTCTCTAAAATATCTTGAAGATGAATCTATAAAAAACTTATCTTTTATTTGTTTCATAGGAGCAGTAATATTTTTAAGACTTTCAATCGAAGAAATCTTTTTTGTAAGTGAATCTATGCTGTCTGCTTCATAGTGAACGTAGTTTGGAACTACACCTTGTAAATCAATGTTTTTGAACGCCTTGCATATTAAAAGAAGTTCTTTATCCATTTTGAATATGATTTCAGATGCTTCGTTATTCCACTCAGCGTAAAATTTTATCATTCTATGAAATGGTGTTGAAAAATCACAATCCTTAAAAAGTGAATAAAGACGAGAGGTGTGCAATATCGGATTTGATGGCGTAAGTGAAACTGTAAGATAGTTTTTTAATGGGCTACATTTTATTTCAAAAAAAGATTCAAGTAAGGTGCAAAGAGCATTTTCATCTTCTTTACCCATGAAGCCAACACGTATTTGTTTTTTCTTAGAAGCACATACCGTATTATTATTTTTTAGCCTTGCAACATAAGGGGAGCGGTCTGTTCCTGCTATTATAATGCCATTTTTGTATAATGGCGCACAATAAAATTCTTTTCCACCATAGCCTGGAGTAAAAATTATTATTTTAGGAGAAAAGGAAGAAATGCTTTTTACAAAGTCCTTTATAAGAAAGCTAGGTAGAGTAACTATAGCAGCATCACATTCTAAAAATGCTTCTTTATAATCTGCCGTTAATTTTATGTTTTTGCCCTTAATTATTTTACCAGTTTCAAAATCAATTTTACTAAAATCATTTAAAAGACTTTCTGCTCTTGTAGAAAGTAGGGTAACAGTGTATATATCGTTTTGTGAAATATCTACAGCAGAAGCAAGCCCTATATTCCCCGCTCCAACTATTGTTATGTTCTTTATGTTTTTAAGCATTTTGTTTATCCTGATTTATAAGTTGTTTAAATCCAATATTTTTTATGCTCATTCTCTTTAGTGCATATTTTTTTATAGACTTCATGTGCAAAGAAAATATCTTGAACTGAAATTCCGATATTGTATGCAATAATTCTTTCTGCCCCCCCCCGTACAAATGTGGAGCTGTTTAATACATCAGTCATTTCACTAACATTTTTATATTCAGAAAAATGCTTAAATCCTTGAATGTGGCTAATATCGTCACAAAAAATTCTGTCAAATGCTAAATCACAGTTCTGAAAGCCCCTTGTATGAATTGGAACTACAAGTACACCTTCTTTAAAATCACTCTCTTTTGCAAAAAGTGAATCCATTGCAGTAACGCTAGAAATAATTACATCAGAGTGCTGAATAAGGCTTTGTACATTATCAAAAACGGAAAAATGAATATTCTTAAAATTGCTAAATCTTTTTATGAAATCTTCATGTTGATTTTTGTATGATAGAAGTTGAACATTTATATCTTTATTTGTGCAAGGATTTGTAGAAAGAATACTGTTCATACATAAAAGTGTTGCCCTTGCTGTGTTTCCTAGCCCTATAAAAGAGTAAGTTTTTGCACTTTCACTTTTTAGAATATCTATTGTTAATGCAGCTACAGCCCCTGTTCTCCATGTTGTTATCCAGGTGCCATCCATTAGAGCCAGTAAGTCTCCTGAACTAACTTTATATAAAAGAATATCTGCTTTTATGGCAGGAGAACGGTCTAAAAGACGTGAAACAACCTTCACTCCAAATATATCTTCGTTAGGAAGCATAGAGGGCATTGTGGTAAAGAAATTATTTTTATCGAATTTTATGCTTGTCTTAGCAGGTAGTTTATAGTCGTTTTTGTTTTTTATAACAGTCCTTGCCCATTTTAAACATTCTTCTGGTGATATGTTTAGGTTTGAAATTTCTGAAAAAGAAATATATCGTGTTTGTTTCATTACTTTGCTTTCCTATTGATTATGTATTCCGTAATGCTTTTGGCAGCATTTCCTTCGTTAGCCCAGCACAGCTTTTTTACTTCATTACGAGAGGCTTTTATTGTATTGCTAGTGATTGCCTTATCTAAAACATTTTGTATATTGCAAAAATCTTTTTCGTTTAGTGGATAGCCCAATGATGGAAGCTTTTGTATCATCCATTTCTCTTCGTCTATCCAAGCGGCATCGTATGGGGCGGAGTTAAAGTTAACCTCTGCATATATTACAGGCTTATTAAAAACAAAGGCATAATCATATATAACTCCAGAAAAATCAGAAATCATAATATCGCTTTTGTAAAGAACTTCAAAATTATCATTATCAAAATTCCATTCAAGTTTATTGCTCTGAGGAAAGCGTGCCATTAAGCTATCTAAAAGCTTCTTTTCAGAGATTGCAGACTGAGGGTGAGGACGTATTATTATTTTATAATCTGTTTTAAGCAGGGCATTTATTATATTCTCTCCGTATTTAGATAAAATGGCACTGCTGCCCCAAGAAGGAGCTAGAAGAACAGTTTTTTCATTACTCTTTATGTTATGTGTAATTTTTTGCTCAGTCTCTGTTAGTCGGCTTTTTAGAATATCCATATAGGTAATGCCTGTAATGGCAATTTCTTTTTGGGGTAGGCCTCTCTTCTGACTTATTATATCAAGATATTTCTTTACAATGCTTCCACCTGCAAGAATTACATCATAGGCTTCTAAGCCAAACATTCTGTAACCTGTTCCATCACTTACTGAATGAAAAACATGAATATAAGTGTCTACATTTTTGCTTTTTTTCCATTGGTAGACATCAAGTCCTGGTGTTGTAGAAATTACAGTTCCCACATTCATTAGGTTTAGCCTAGAAAACGCTTTGTTTCCTTCACCTATAAATTCTGTTTTTATATGATTATACTTTTGTTCTAATGCAGGGTCATCTTTGCTTGCTGTCCAAAAAGTTAAGTTTATACCACGTTTTTCAAACTCGTCACAAATGGGTTTAAACACGTTCCAATAGCGTTTGTCATCAGAAAATATTACATAGGGTATTTTTGTTTTGGATATTTTGCTTGACCTGCCACCGCTTATTACAAATTTAAGTTTTATAAATACTCTCTGGCTAAAGAATACTGCGGTACTTACAATTCCTATTAGTATAGAGAACAGCATACTTCCTGTACCAGGGTCTATATACAAGAACATCTTACACACTCCCATTGTTTCTCGTTATCTATTATGTTCTGCCTATATTGCCGCGAAACAAGCGTAAGCGAAGTTTCGCGGCAATAGGATGAGTCAATCCTATT
>CAJOPO010000065.1 GCA_905236315.1 uncultured Treponema sp. | reverse complement strand
ACTAGCGTATAGTTCCAAGAATATGGAATCTTCTGCCATATAAAAGCTAGGTCGCCACTGTGTAGAACTAAAGGCTTCGTATATCCTATTCATGCCAAAGCTAAAAACACCTGCATCATGAAGGCTCTCTAAATCTTCCATACGCAAGCTAGGGCCATTTGCCACAATAAAGCAAGTCTCTCCCTTATGGCTGTTTCTCATGTTTGCAATGGTGGGGTTATAATACTCAGGGATTTGCCTTGAAAAGTCATATATGTTAAAGCACTTCTTTGCCTTAGCAAAAAGCGATGAGTCTATGGGAGAGGCCATAAAGACATTACCACAAAAATTTCTTATATCAATATTATCATCATAGTATGGAAGCACATCTTTAAACACCCTTTCTTGTGCGCTAGAAGGAACTACATGAACCTCTGTACCACTAGCATAAAGCCTATCTGCAATCTCTAGGCTCAAAAGATTTATTCCATATATTAGAGTGGCCTCTTTTACGTCAAAGAAAAAGGGTAGATTATCCACTATAGCTTGCCTACCAATGCCCAAGCACTCAGAAGGCTGCTTAGAATATATGATATACGTAAAGATATTCTCTTTGTTTAGTTGATTAACAATGTCCATATAATATAGCGGTGAGATTAAAATAATTAAGCCCTTATAATGCGCCTTGTATTCCGAAAGGGAGAGTACAGCCTTATCATAAAGCGTTGTGCCCTGCTTACGTCTATCATTATCAATAAACGCTGCAATGTGCTCCATGCCCAAAAAGCGTATGGCATAACTAGCCCTTCTGCCTGTTCCCCAAATAACGTATTTCATAATCATAAACTCCTTAGAATATCTTTGTTTCCTTAGTGCCAAGTAAGCCGTTGTCATAAAAGAATTTATTCTTTATATCATCACAAAGGCACGCCCCATCTTTCATAAATGCTCCAAATAACTCATCAGAAAAACCCCTATCGTTAAGCGGCGCATGTAGCAACGACTTATCTTTAGTTATGGACTTTTGCATATAAATCAGCTCCTTAAAGAAGCGCAAAGACCCCTTTATCATCTCTTTTCGCACAGAGAAATATCTTTGATTTTGCTTTTTGCCCTCCCTGTGCTTTATGCCAAGTGCGTCAATGTAAAGGAACATTCCCTGTGGGGAAGTAAAAACAGATTCACAAAAGATTGCGTTTTTATACAAGGCACAGTCTGGCGCAAAACAAGAGGACATATTCTGACTTTGTGCGCATATATTCGTGCTCTCTTTAGAGCAGCATAGGTAAAAGCCGTCCAATCTCTTTTGTAAGAGCTTACCTAAGTAATACTGATTATTGCCATAATACCAAGAATCAATTACAGCAATGTGCGCGGAACGTTTTGTTTTAGAGTGTAGGTATTTTAGATAATTCTTTCTTTCATACTCTGCGCGTGCTAAAATCTGGTCTTTGTACTTTGGAAAGATATTAGAAAGTTCTTCTTGTTCTGCGTGGCTTGCAGTTTTGTAAGTGAGAGAAAGACCAAAGCGTTTGTGCAGTAAGGAAGAAACACTGCCATTAAAAGGAAAGGCTAACACCTCCTTTATGTCATCTGTAGTGCGTATGGAAGCGCACATAACGGCTTTGCGCGATATTTCTAAGTATTTTGCAGTAGTAAATTTACTCTTAAAGTGCTTACAAAAGTATTTATATGCCCTAATAAAAAAGTATCCATCGCGCCCAAAAAAGAGCAATACATCATAAGAAGCCTTGCTAGTAGCATCTATGAGGTACAAGATAAAAGAATACAATATGCTACCAAATAAGCAGTAGCCCGCTAGGCTTTCATCGCAAAAGAAGATATGTCCCTTAGTTTTGTTTAGCGCAAAGGGTGAGTTAAAGACATTGCAAGTGATAAGGCCTGTAACTATGGAAGCATATAAGCTTGTAATGTGGGAACTTAGGGAATGAAGGGAAGAGTTTTCTAGCATGGTCTTTGCGCTCATTATGTAAAAACTATCTATGCCGTTTTGCTCTGCCATAGTGCAGTCCGCTGTGGAAGAGTCGCCTATATGCAAGGCAGACTTTGTGCGGGCAATGTGCTTTTTATAATATGACCATAGAGTGCCAAGAGCCTTTGAACGCTTTACATCACAGCTTGAAATGATATGAGAAAGTCTTGTAGCTATGCCCGCTTTCTTTAGGAATTGCTGTAGCACTTCTTTTGGGTAATACATATCGCTTACAAAGTAGACATCCTTTGTCTTCTGCGCTTTTTTGCAGAGGGCGATAATATCGCGTCTGGAGCAGGTTAAAGACAAGTCCGTTTGAATTTCGCACTGCTTTATTTGCTCTAGCATATCATCAGAGAGGGAAGTTAAAGAGCGCATTTGGTTATATATTTCGTCTATGCTAGGCTCTTCTAAAGCAGAAGCTGCCTGCTTCCTAATGGACACAAAATCAAAGTCTATGTTAAACCTTGCTTTAATCTTTAATTCTGTAAACTTTAGTACATCTATTTCATAAAATATCTTGCGCATTAGTAGGGTATCAAAGATGTCAAAAGAAATGATTTGGTATGAAAGGATTTTATCTTCTAGTGTTTTTAATGACTTTTGCCAGTAGGGGTTTTGCTCATAGTCGCGGTAAGTGTCAAGAGTGGCCTTTTGTCCATTTCTGTAATATATGGCTATGTTCCAATCTTTTACGCGCTCATAAATGGACTTCCAGTAGCTTTCTTGCGTGTTGATTACGATGATATCAGCTTGCTCTTCTGCCTCTGCCCTTGATAGCACTTTTAAGCCGTAAAGCTCTGTACCTACAAGGGCACTATCCCTGTCTAAAAGACCCACAAAGTGGTAGTCTTTTGCATATTGAAGGAGAGTCGCAGTAAATCTTCCTGTGCCATAAAGTGCAATCTTCATATTCGTATTAGGAAACGCTTTTTTGAATTCTTCTACCTCTATCTCGAACTTTGTCATCAGGCGGCCTCCTTATAAGAATAAGAAGGCACCTGATGTGTGCTTGCAATAGATGTTTCGCCTATT
>CAJOPO010000064.1 GCA_905236315.1 uncultured Treponema sp. | reverse complement strand
TCCTATGCCTGTGTCCTGTACAGAAATCAAAAGATTTATATACTCATCATCAAGTTTTTCATAATCAATAGTTAAAAGTACAGAACCTTTTTTCGTATACTTCACTGCATTAGTAAGTATATTTAATATAACTTGTTTTAGACGAATCTCATCTCCATATAATTTATGAGGAACATTTTTATCTGAATTAACAAAGAAGTTCAAATGTTTATCTTTTGCTCGTAAAGAGGTCATATTAACTAAATCATTTATAGCAGAACTAAGTTCATATTCTACGGGAATTATTTCCATCTTTCCCGCTTCTATTTTGCTAAAATCCAGAATATCATTAATTATGCCTAAAAGAGAGCGTCCTGCATTTTTTATATCCGTTGCATAGCCTGTAATAGTTTCATCGGTGCTTTCACGAATAATCATTTCGTCAAGACCTAATACGGCGTTTATAGGAGTACGGATTTCGTGCGACATATTAGAAAGAAAGCCTGTTTTTGCTTTACTTTCTGCCTTTGCAATAGCTAAATCTGCTTCAAGTTGTTTTTCGCACTCAAGGCGTTCAATGTAATTATTTATAAGTCTTACAGTTTCCACAAGAGAATTATACAATTCTCCCAATTCATCATTAGATTTTACTGTTAATTCTTCAGAAAGGCATCTATAACATACATTTCTCTCTTCTTTGTTTGCCTTAGTTGCAAGCCCAAAGTTTTTCATATATTCTGCCATTAAATGAATGGGCATAGCTAATTTCTTTTGGGCTATAAAGTTTACAATCATAGCGGTAGGAACTATTACATTCATTAATAGAAGCACAAGCTTTATATCAAAAGATAAAACTCCAGCTATGCTGTTAAAATATCTCATGCCACTAAATTGCCATAATTTAGCATTTAGGTGTTCGTATTGTGAAAGAATTAAATTAGAAAATACGGCTGCTGTTATACAAATAGTAGATGCCATAGAAAAAATAACTAATGTTATTTTTGCACTAATTCTTGAATGGCTTTTGTGCCAAAGATTTTCTTGTGCAGTATCCCACTTTTTTGTATAAATTGCAGCGGAAGGAAAATAAATTTTAATTTTATCAGGAACATAATTCAAAAATATCCATGGCAATAAAACCATTAGTGCAGAATATGGTATAGTTTTAATAGTACATTCTACAACAGAATCCCATGTGCAATAAAAAAGTCCTTTACCATTTACTATTGACATACCGTACATCCAGAGCGCACCTGTTGTAATATTAAAAATAATAAAGGCTATAAAAGTTTTGAATAGAGATGTATACCATTTATGTTTTGCAATAAAATGGGCAAGTATTATGCACAATAAATAGCAACTCGTAGTATAAGCAAACTCCGAATCCATTATTGTTTTATATAAAAAACAAATCCAGAATGCTGCAACGGCATAAATATGACCACATATCGATGTTATAAAAATAATTATTATTCCACCAAAATACGCTAAGCTATCATTGTGAAAATAAGATGAATAATATACTTGAAATAAAATCAGTAAAGTGCCTATAAACCACACAAGCAAGGGTAATATATAAAACTTTGATTCGGTTTTTCTTAATTCACTATATCCCATTAAAGTCTCCAAAAGTCAAAAGCATATTCTAATTTTCATAACAACTTCTATATGAGAATAATTCCCTACTTTTAAATTAATAAATAAAAAACTTATTTGTCAAACTTTTATACCAACTTGTTTTCTAGCTTCATCTAATATTTTTAATGCCTCTAAAGAAAGAGTATTCCATTTATTAAAAAACAAATCATCTTTATTTATGAGAGCTTGGCAAAAGGCTTTTAGTTCATAAGACATTCTATGACTGCCATTTAGTTTATAAGTTTCTGTTTCACTTTTAATACCCGCTTTCGCTGTACGAATAAAATCAACAAACTCTAATGTGTTAGTAGGAGAAGAGGAGTACAAGCACCCCTTATCGCCTTGTATTGATATAGAACATGGAGCAAAGCAGTCTTTTGTAGCAATTAAAGAACAAATAAAATCCTTATATTTTAATAATAAAACACCTGATGTATCTATTCCACGCTCAATATTTGCATTATAAATAATTTTTTCTGGTTTTCCAAATAAAGAAAGCACAAAATATATGTTGTAAACGCCTAAATCCATAATAGCCCCGCCTGCCATTTCTGGATTAAAAACAGGCAACACCTCTCCATTTTTAAACTTATCATATCTTCTTGAATATTGAGAATAATTTATTTGTACAAGTTTTATATCACCTAAAGAATGTAGTAATTCTTGTATTTTTAGTAAATTGGGCAAAAAAGGGATGGGCATTGCTTCAAAAACATATACATTATTATTATGAGCCGTATCTATTAACTGTTTAGCATATAGAGCATTGGAAGCAAAGGGCTTTTCTATAATAACGTGCTTTTTAGCATTGATAGCATCTAAGCCTGCTTCATAATGCAAATTATTAGGTAAGGCTACATATACAGCATCAATTTCGCTATCTAAAAGAAAGTCTTGTCTTGAAAAATATACTTTTGGAATATTATATTCTTTT
>CAJOPO010000063.1 GCA_905236315.1 uncultured Treponema sp. | reverse complement strand
GTTCAGAATCCGGCTTCCCTTCCTCTGACTCAGGAAGAAATGGACGGACTTTATAAACTTCCCTTTACAAGAAAATGGCATCCCATGTATGACAGAAAAAATTCCCAGGGGAAAACAGGAGTTCCTGCATTAAGTGAAGTTAAGTTCAGCCTTACAAGCTGCCGCGGATGTTACGGGGCATGTTCATTCTGTGCAATCACTTTTCATCAGGGACGCCGCATAAGTGCCAGAAGTCATGAAAGTCTTTTACGAGAAGCAGAACTTCTAACGCATGATAAGGATTTTAAAGGATACATACATGACGTTGGAGGCCCAAGTGCCAACTTTAGACGTGATGCTTGCGAAGCTCAAAAGGTAAGGGGTGCCTGCCCAGATAAAGATTGTATGGGAGTAAATCCATGTAAGGCTGTTCGTGTTGATCACAGTGAATATGTAGAACTTTTACGAAAGTTAAGAGCATTGCCTGGTGTAAAAAAAGTTTTTATAAGAAGCGGTCTTCGTTTTGATTATTTGATGATGGACAAAGACGAAACTTTTTTTAGAGAACTATGTGAATACCACATAAGCGGTCAGTTAAAAGTTGCTCCAGAGCATGTAAGCAATAAAGTTCTTTCTTTAATGCGGAAAAGTACTCATGAGCTTTATGAAGAATTTGCAGAAAAATATGAAAAAATAAATCATGAGCTTGGGAAAAAGCAGTATTTAGTTCCGTATTATATAGCAGGTCATCCTGGTTCCGGATTAGAAGAAGCTTTAGAAACTGCATTGTATTTAAAGAAGACCGGCTTTGTTCCTGACCAGGTTCAAGATTTTTACCCCACTCCAGGAAGTCTTTCTACGTGCATGTACTATACGGGGTTAAATCCGCATTCTGTAAATGCAAGCGGTAAGCTTGAAGAAGTGTATGTTGCCCGTGGTGCGCATGAAAGAAAACTGCAGCGTTCACTTTTGCAGTTTAACCATTCACAGAATAAACCTTTTGTAATTGAAGCATTAAAAAAGTTAAACAGAATGGATTTGATGAATGTATTTTATCCAAGAGGTAAAAAATGAAAAAGCTTTTAATTGCCGCAGCTGTAATTTTTTCTGTAACGTTTGTCTCTTGCGTGAGTACAAATGTGCCAGAAAGTGATGATACCTTAGTATTTCAAAAAGTTTCTTCAGATGCAGAGCCCTTAAAACTTTCCCGCAATTTTGGAGTGTATGACTCTAGCTTTAACCTGGCAGTTTCTGTTGCCAGACAGGGGCATGTTATCCGTTATACAACAGATGGTTCAGAAGCAGATGAAAACTCTACTCTGTATGAAAATGGAATTCTTATAGCAAATACAAAATCGGCTGGCAAGTACATACTTACAAAATCTGTCCATATATATGACACATCTAAATATGGTTCCTATATGCCTTCTATGCGTTATAAAGGCGTGCCGTTAAGTCTTGTTGAATATGATGAAAACGGAAATGAGGTTTTTCGTAAGAGAGGGACTTTTCTTGTAATGCCAAAAGGTTCTTCATATTTTAAGAATGTTCCTGTTGTCTGCCTGTCTGCACCAGTTGAAAACTTTATTGGAATTGATGGCTCTGGAGGGCTTTATAATTTGATTGCGGATGAAAAAAAATATGATGCTTTTTTAGAGTATTATGATTTTTCATCCGGAGAAAAATTTTCTCTAGAAACTAAAATGAAGCTTGGTGGAAACTGGACTAAAGGTTTTGCATGCAGAACAATTAATTTAAATTTTAAAAAGAATTCCAAAGACAAAAAAAATGATGACCTAGGAGTAAAAATTTTTCCTACACTAAAGGATAAAAAAATTAAGAGGCTTAGACTTCATTCAGGTGGTAACGATACATTTTCTGCTTTTTTTACAGATGCCTTTGTACAGCGACTTGCATCTATGGCCGATGTTAAAGTTTCTACTTCTGCTTATAGGCCGTGTGTGCTCTTTTTAAATGGAGAATACTGGGGTGTTTATGGCTTACGTGAACATTATAACGAAGATTATCTTTCTGCAACCTATGGTGTAAAGAAAAAAGATATTGTGTTTGTAGATAAAACTCACAGCCCGGAAAAAGGGAATTCAAAATACAACTTTAACATAAAGACAAAAAATAAAGATGCAGCTATAAAGGCACTTGATGAACTTT